>JBMYXP010000077.1:0-9879 GCA_049608525.1 Winogradskyella sp. | reverse complement strand
TAAATCTTCATTAAAGTCAAATTTGGTTAAAGAATATAATACCACTTCTGTACCAGATATTAATGCAGAACAGACCAGAAGCACAAAAAAACACAATTACACTTGTAAAAAAAAGGCACTTACAAATACTACATTTACAACTAAAACCGTGGGGTCTGAGTACAAAATGAGTTGGTATTAAATTAAAATGGTAAATCGTCTTTACCTTCTGGTACAGCCGTGTTTTTTACAGACTGTTGCGGTTGTTGTGTCGGTGTAACTGCTGCATTAGAGCTAGGTTGTTGCTGCGAGTTTTTTGTACTTAAAAATGTAAATTCGTTGCACTGTATTTCTGTAGAATAACGCTCTATACCTTTATCATCTGTCCATTTTCGGGTTTTAATGCGTCCTTCAATATATACCTTATCACCTTTAGAAAGGTATTTTTCACAAATCTCTGCTGCTTTATTTCTTACAACAATATTGTGCCATTCCGTGTTAGAAACACGCTCGTTGGTTTGTTTTATAGTATAAGTTTCGTTTGTTGCTAACGGAAAACGACCTACGCAATTTTTATCATCAAAATAGTGCATCTTTACTTCATCTCCCAAATGCCCAATTAGCATTACTTTATTTAATGTACCCGACATAATAATTCTTTTTTAGTCTGCAAAGTTACAGTTTTTGTTGTACTACTTTAAAAGTAATAAAAATATGACCCTATAAATTTGAAAAATTGAATTTCTCAATAAAGTCGCTAATAAGAACTGGCGCAGGATATTTAGTAAGATTAGCAATAGGGATTGCAGCTTTTGGCAAGGTGTTAACCTCAATAATCCAAAATTTTGTATGTAGATGTTGGTGAGATAGTTTGTGTACAATATCAACATCGTTATATAATGTATAGTTAAACGCTGCCTTTTTCAACATAAAATCTAAATTTAAAAGATGAAACTCATTAACGGTTAAGCTTTTTTTAGATTCAATTAAAGGGAATTGATAGAGATTTTGCCAAATACCTTTGCTTTTACGTTTTTCAAATAGAACATTTTTGTTACTATCAATACAGACTAAAAAGTTAAAATACTTAGTTGTAACTTTAGTTTTTTTAATTTTAACAGGAAGCATTTTAACCGCATTATGTTGCAATGCCACACATTGATTTTGAAGCGGACAAGCAAAACAATCTGGGTTTTTGGGCTTACATTGTCGAGCACCAAACTCCATAATCGCTTGGTTAAATGTTGCAGGCTGCTGCTTGTCTATTAAATCTGTTGCCAATAACTTAAACGCTTTGATACCTTTAGTAGAGTTTATTGGAGTATAAACACCAAAATAACGTGATAATATACGGTAAACATTACCATCTACCACTGCTGCAACTTCATTAAACGCAATAGAGGCAACTGCACTAGCCGTATAATCACCAACACCTTTCAATTTTAATAAATCGTTATAATTATTAGGAAATTGCCCTTTTAAATCAAAAGCAATATGCTTTGCAGTTGTATGCAAATTACGCGCTCTAGAGTAATAGCCTAACCCTTGCCAAAGTTTTAAAACAGACTCTTCAGTTGCATTCGCTAAATCTAAAATAGTTGGGTAGGTCTCAACAAAAGCCTCATAATATGGCAACCCTTGTTTTACTTGAGTTTGTTGCAAAATAATTTCTGAAAGCCAAATATAATACGGATTTTTTGTGCGCCTCCATGGCAAATCTCGTTTATTATCTAAATACCAGCAAATTATCACTTTTTTAAAACCCATTACCCCTTTAGATGTTTAAAGCAAAATTAAATATTTATCCTATTAAATTTTAATTAATTACGTTTGAAATATTGAAATTAAATTACCTATATTTGCAACCCTTATAAATTATAGTAACCCTAAACAAAGAATAAATGACAAAAGCTGATTTGGTAGCTAAAATATCAGACAAATTAGGTATTGAAAAAGGAGATGTACAAGCTACAGTTGAAACTTTTATGGAAGAAGTAAAGACTTCTTTAGAGAATGACAATAATGTGTATCTAAGAGGTTTCGGTAGTTTTATCATTAAAACAAGAGCAGAGAAAACTGGTCGTAATATTTCAAAAAATACAACTATAAAAATACCAGCTCACAATATACCAGCTTTTAAACCTGCTAAAGTGTTTTTAGAAGGTGTAAAATCTAAAGTAAAAGTTAAATAATAGATTACATAAAACAAAATATTAATTAAAAGAATCATTCATTATGCCAAGCGGTAAAAAAAGAAAGAGACATAAAGTGGCTACTCATAAGCGTAAAAAAAGAAGACGCGCTAATCGTCACAAAAAGAAATAAATTAAAAAAAGTAGTTTTTAACTGCTTTTTTTAATTTGAAATCATCTCAGCAATTTTGTTAAGATGATAGTATTACCATAAGCATAGTATAACTTAGCTTATAAAATATATAAACTGTTTTACCATTTTTTAAGACATAGAAAAGGGTAAAGTACGTTTATTTAAAGTTCTTTGATATAAAATTAAAGCAAACATTTAATAGAGTGTTTGCAAGATTTGCTGGATATTAAAAAAAATCCTGTGTCAAAAAAAATTAGTAACATCCATCCCGACAATTATCGGGACTTAAATTAATGATAATGAACAAAGAATTAATCATAAGATCAAGTTCAGATATTATTGATTTTGCCTTATTAAAAGATGGAAAACTTATTGAATTACATAAAGACGAAGAGGATAATAACTTTGCCGTTGGTGATATTTTTATTGCCAAAGTACGCAAAGCATTACCTGGTTTAAACGCTGCGTTTGTTAACGTTGGCTACGAGAAAGATGGTTTTTTACACTATCATGATCTAGGACCGCAATTGCCTTCACTTATGAAATTTATTAAACGTGTAAGCACAGGAAAATTAAAAGACTATACCCTAAAAGACTTTCCGCTAGAAAAAGATTTAGATAAAAACGGTAGCATTGCTAACGCCATAAAATCTAATCAATCTATTTTAGTACAAGTTGTAAAAGAACCTATTTCAACAAAAGGACCACGCATTAGCTCAGAATTGTCTATTGCTGGTAGATACATCGTTTTGGTTCCGTTTTCGAATCGTATTTCAATTTCACAAAAAATTGATTCTCAAGATGAAAAAGACCGACTAAAGCGGCTTGTTAAAAGTATTACCCCTAAAGGGTTTGGAGTTATAGTACGCACTGTCGCAGAAGGCAAAAAAGTTGCCGAACTAGATAGTGATTTACAAAATTTGCTGAATAGATGGACAGCAATGTGTAAAAAATTGTATAAAGTACATCACCCAACAAAAGTATTGGGAGAAATGAATAAAGCATCCTCAATTTTGAGAGATATTTTTAACGATTCATTTTCTGGTATTGTTGTAGATGATGAAGAAATGTACACACAAGTTAAAGACTATGTGCAAAAAATTGCACCTAATAAAGAGTCTATTGTTAAGTACCATAAAAATGGGCCTATTTTTGAAAAATTTGGTATAGAACGTCAAATAAAAACATCATTTGGCCGTACGGTTTCAATGGCTAGAGGCGCTTACTTAGTTATAGAACATACCGAAGCATTACATGTTATTGATGTAAATAGCGGTAACCGTTCTAACAAAGAAAAAACACAAGAAGACACTGCTTTGGAGGTTAATTTAATCTCTGCCCAAGAAATAGCACGTCAATTACGTTTGCGTGATATGGGCGGCATTATTGTTATCGATTTTATCGATATGGGTAAAGCAGAAAACAGAAAAAAGCTTTATAATTATCTTAGAGATGAGATGAAAGATGATAAAGCAAAACACAAAATATTACCGCCGAGTAAGTTTGGTTTAGTGCAAATAACCAGACAACGCGTTAGGCCAGAGCGTAATATAAAAACTAAAGAAAAGAATCCGAACGCAATAGGAGGAGATGAAATTGAAGCACCAATTAAGGTGATAGAACGTATTAATCAAGACCTAGAGCGGATTTTTAAAAAAGACTATAAAAAGATAACCTTAAATGCGCATCCTTTTATAGCAGCCTTTTTAACCAAAGGGTTTCCATCTGTACGTACAAAGTGGTTATTTGAACACAAAAAATGGGTAAAAATATTACCTAGAGATGCTTACACTTATCTTGAATATCATTTTTTCGATAAAGATGATAACAAAATCAAATAATATCTATTAAAAAAAGCCCCTTTCAACATTTTGAAAGGGGCTTTTTATTTGGAAAATACCGTTTTTAAAACTAATTTTTTATTTTAATTTTTTCTTCACTTGTACTTCTTGGAATGCTTCAATGACATCGCCTTGAGCAATATCATTATAACCTTTAATTTGCATACCACAATCATAACCTTTAGTTACCTCTTTAACATCGTCTTTAAAACGTTTTAAAGCTTCTAGTAAGCCTGTATGTACAACTACACCATCTCTAATAATACGTATGCCCGAGTTTCTAAAGATTTTGCCATTCATAACCATACAACCTGCAATGTTTCCAACTTTTGAAACTTTAAAGATTTCTCTAATCTCAGCTGTACCAGTTATCTCTTCTTTAACTTCTGGAGATAACATACCTTCCATAGCATCTTTAAGGTCATTAATAGCGGCATATATAATAGAATATGTACGGATATCAATTTCTTCCTTGTCTGCAATCATTCTTGCATTTCCAACAGGTCTAACATTAAAGCCAACGATAATAGCATCTGATGCTGTTGCTAATAATACATCACTTTCTGTAATGGCTCCAACACCTTTATGTATAATATTTACTTCTATCTCTTCTGTTGATAATTTCTGGAATGAATCTGTTAAAGCCTCAACAGAACCATCTACGTCACCTTTAAGAATAATATTTAATTCTTTAAATGTACCTAATGCAATTCGTCGTCCTATTTCTTCGTAAGTTAAACGTTTTTGTGTTCTAACCGATTGCTCTCGTTGTAACTGTGCTCGCTTTGTAGCAATTTGTTTTGCTTCGCGTTCATCTGCAAATACATTAAAATTATCACCTGCTTGTGGTGCACCATCTAAACCAAGTATAGATACTGGTGTAGCTGGGCCGGCTTGTGCTACATCTTGTCCACGCTCATCTTGCATGGCTTTTATTTTTCCACTGTTTTTACCTGCTAAAACATAATCACCTATTTTTAGTGTACCAGCTTGTACAAGTATGGTCGATACATAACCTCTTCCTTTATCTAAGTACGCTTCAACAACGGTACCAACTGCAGGCTTATTAGGGTTAGCTTTTAGTTCTAATAATTCGGCTTCGAGTAATACTTTTTCTAATAATTCTTTAACACCTGTACCCATTTTTGCAGAAATATCATGAGATTGAATTTTACCTCCCCAATCTTCTACTAAAAGGTTCATTTGTGCTAAGCCTTCTTTAACTTTTTCAGGGTTTGCATCTGGTTTGTCAATTTTATTAATAGCAAATACAATTGGCACACCAGCTGCTTGCGCATGCGAAATGGCTTCTTTTGTTTGTGGCATTATAGCATCATCTGCTGCTACTACAATAATTGCAATATCTGTAACTTGGGCACCACGAGCACGCATTGCTGTAAAAGCTTCGTGGCCTGGTGTATCTAAAAATGCTATTTTTTGTCCATCTTCTAACTCTACTCCATAAGCTCCTATGTGCTGGGTAATTCCACCAGACTCACCAGCAATAACATTTTCTTTACGTATGTAATCTAATAAAGATGTTTTACCATGATCTACATGCCCCATAACTGTAACGATAGGTGCACGTTCTACTAAATCCTTAGGGTCATCGATAACCTCTTCTATTGATTCTTCGATATCTGCAGTTATAAACTCTACACCATAACCAAATTCTTCTGCAACAATAGTTAAGGTTTCGGCATCGAGTCTTTGGTTCATGGTTACCATCATACCTAAAGACATACATGCTGAGATAACCTGTGTTACACCAACATCCATCATTGTTGCAATTTCGCTAACAGTTACAAACTCAGTAACTTTAATAGTTTTACTTTCTGCAGCTGCAATTTCTTGATTTATTTCAGTTTGCTCTCTATGTTGATCTCTCTTGTCTCTTCTATACTTGGCACCTTTCCCTTTATTAGATTTACCTTGTAATTTTTCAAGGGTTTCTCTAATTTGCTTCTTTACATCTTCTTCTGTAGGCTCTGCTTTAACAATTTTTGCTCTTGTATTTGTATTACCTCGAGCTCTATTGCCACCACCACGTCTTTTATCGGTAGTATTTGGCTTACCAGTAGCACCACCTGTTTTACTAATCCTTCGTCTTTTACGTTTGTTAGCATCGCCACCAGCAGCAGGTTTAACTTCTCTCTTCTTCTTGGGCTTGTTAAATTGAGAAAGGTCTATTTTTTTACCTGTTGTTGTTGGTCCAGAAAGCTTTTTGTATTGTGTTTTTAGCGTTTCTTCTACAGGCTCTGTAGTTTCGTTTTCTTTAGCTTCGGCCTTAGGCGCTTCCTTTTTTGGTGCCTCTTTTTTTGGCTGCTCCTTTTTAGTTTCTACTTTATTTTCAACTTTTTGTACGCTCTTAACCTCTTTTTTTGGTTTTGGCACATTGGTAGGTTGAGTCGTTGTCGTTGGCGCTGACTTTTCTTGTGGTTTTTCAACCTTTAGAGCTTCTTTATTAACCTCAACAGGTTTTTGAGTCTCTTTTTTTGTCGCAGTAGTTTTCTTTTCTACCTTTTTTGAGGCATCTAAATCGATTTTCCCGATTTGTTTTGGGCGATTTAATTCAGCTTTTGCTTTAATGACAGCTTGTTTTTCGGCTTCTTTTTCAGCGTCTAATCTTTGCTTTTCTTCAATTTCGCGTTCACGTTTTAATCGAAGTTCTTCTTTCTCTTTAAGTTTAGCCTCACTAACTTCTTGGGCTTTTTCACGCTTAGTTGCATCTGTCTGAAATTCATCAGAAAGCGTATTATAAACCTCTAGCGAAATTTTAGTATTAGGACTTTTCTCAATCTCTATGTTTTTGGATTCTAAAAAATCCACTGCACGGTCTATTGAGATATTTAATTCCCTTAATACTTTGTTTAATCTTGTTTTAGCCATAAATGCCTGTAATATAACTTAAATATATAGTATACCTGTTTAACTTCAAAATGTTACGATAACATTTTTTAATTTTAAGATGGTATTATTCTTCAAATTCTTCTCGTAAAATTCTTACGACCTCTACGATGGTTTCTTCTTCTAAATCGGTACGCTTTACCAAATCTGCAACGTCTTGTTCTAAGATACTTTTTGCTGTATCTAAACCTGCTTTGCTAAACTCTGCTATAACCCAACTTTCTATTTCATCAGAGAATTCTTTTAATTCTACATCTTCTTCTGCACCTTCTCTAAATACATCTATTTCATAACCAGTTAATTGCCCAGCCAAACGAATGTTATGACCACCTCTACCAATGGCTTTAGAAACTTCTTCGGGCTTTAACAATACTTCTGCCCTTAGGTGTTCTTCGTCTAATTTTAAAGACGTAACTCTTGCAGGGCTTAGAGCTCTTGTTACAAAGAGTTGCACATTATTGGTGTAGTTTATAACATCGATATTTTCGTTTCCTAACTCGCGTACAATACCATGAATACGAGATCCTTTCATACCTACACAAGCTCCAACTGGGTCTATTCTGTCGTCATAAGAATCTACTGCTACTTTTGCTTTTTCACCTGGAATACGAACCACTTTTTTAACGGTTATAAGTCCGTCGAAAACTTCTGGTATTTCTTGCTCAAATAATTTTTCTAAAAACAGTGGTGATGTTCTAGACATTACTATTGCTGGCTTACTTCCTTTTAGCTCTACGCTTTCAATAACACCTCTAACATTTTCTCCTTTTCTGAAAAAATCGGAAGGAATTTGCTTGTCTTTTGGTAGAATAATTTCGTTGCCTTCATCATCTAACAAAATAATTGCTCTGTGACGTATATGGTGTACTTCTGCTGTATATATTTCGCCCTCTAATTCTTTAAATTGCTTGTATATATTTGTATTATCGTGCTCGTGAATTTTAGAAATTAAATTTTGTCTTAATGCTAAAATTGAACGTCGTCCTAAATCAATTAACTTTACTTCTTCTGCAACATCTTCTCCAACTTCAAAATCGGGTTCAATTTTTTGGGCTTCTGATAATTCAATCTCTTGGTTAGGTTCTTCTACTTCACCGTTTGCTACTACGATACGGTTTCTCCAAATCTCTAAATCTCCTTTATCTGGGTTTATAATAATATCAAAGTTATCATCATCGCCATACTTTTTCTTTAACGCATTACGTAATACGTCTTCTAGAATTGCCATTAGCGTAACTCTATCTATTAATTTATCATCTTTAAATTCTGAAAATGATTCAATTAATGCTACATTTTCCATAATTGATTATGAATTAAAATTTTATTTTAACTTTTGCTTCTTTAATATCATTGAAAGCTATGTTTGCTTCCTTAGCTACTGTTACTTTTCCTTTCCCAACAGGTTTTGGCTCTCTAGCTTTCCACTTTAAAACCACACCTTCAGTATTTACGGCATTGAGTTCTCCTTCAATTTTTTTATTATCTAAGGTTACAACCTCTAAGCTTCTTCCTATGTGTTTATTGTACTGTCGCGGTAAAACCAATGGTGTTGCTGCGCCAGATGATAGCACTTCTAAAGAAAAATCGTACGCATCTTTATCTATATTGTGTTCTATTGATCTGCTAATAAATATGCAGTCTTCAACTAGCACTCCATTATCGCCATCAATTACAATTTTAACTGCATGATCTCCACTAAAATTAAAATCTATTAAAAATAAATCTTGCCTTTCGTTTAAAGCAGTTTGTAATAAATCTTCTACTAGTTTTTTAAGCATTTCTTGGTATAAAAAGAGAGGACTTTTGTCCTCTCGCGCATTCAATTTTCGTAAACAACGGTGCAAATATACAATAATTAAATTAATTTCCATAAGCTTTAAAAAGTGAAAATATTTTATTAAATTTAGGGTACTAAAGAAAACCAAAAACTATGAACAAAATATTAGTCCCTACAGATTTTTCTGAACAAGCCGAAAACGCATTAAAAGTAGCTGCAATGCTTGCAAAATCTAATAATGCAGAAATTTGCTTAATGCACATGATGGAAATCCCCATGCAAGAGGTTGATGCGGTTAACGCACAAAGTGATGTGCCAGAAGTGTTATTTTTTATGAAATTAGCTCGCCAAAAGTTTGAAACGCTACTTAATAGCGATTTTTTAAAAGGTATTATTGTAACCGAAACGGTAAAAACAAATATTTCTTTTGAGCAAATTAATGCGGCTTCTACGGAGTTGGGTGCAGATTTAATTGTTATGGGTTCTCATGGAGCTTCTGGCATCAAAGAAATGTTTGTAGGCTCTAATGCCGAAAAAGTAGTGCGTACATCTGAAATCCCTGTTTTAGTCATTAAAAATAAACATGAAACGTTTAAAATTTCAGATTTTGTTTTTGCTTCAGACTTTAAAAACGATAATAGAGAAACTTACAATAGAGCTATTAAATTTGCAGAAGCTTTTGGTGCAAAAATTCATTTATTATTGGTAAATACGGCTAATAATTTTATAACATCTGCTGAAGCAAAAACGAGAATTAATGATTTTATATCTGGTCAGTCTTTTAAAAACTATACCGCTACTGTGTATAACGATGTAAGTGCAGAACAAGGCATATTAAATTTTGCTAAAGAGATTGATGCCGATTTAATTGGTATTAGTACGCATGGCAGACAAGGTATTGCGCATTTTCTTAATGGTAGCTTAAGTGAAGATTTAGTTAACCACGCTAACAGACCTGTTATGACATTTAAAATATAATGTTACATTACCACCAATTATACCAAAATAGTTTTAAAATGTCGCATATAATTATGTTTCTTTTTCATTCAT
>JBMYXP010000076.1:0-10008 GCA_049608525.1 Winogradskyella sp. | reverse complement strand
GTATTAATTGCTTCAGTAAGTTTTTTGTCATAGTTTTTTTGTGCGTCTTTAAATTCGTCAGAAAATTCAAAGAAAAATCGAAATAGCTTTTTCATAAAAATAATTTTAGTAAATCTATAGTAAAGGTTTTTAAATTGTTAATTTTTGGATGAATTTTAAGATGTATTCACTCTTTTAGATTAGGTGATATTAGAAAGTGCTTTAAGTGCTTGTTGTGTTGATTTTATATTCTCAAAAGTGATAAGCAATCGCAAACCGTTTCGGGTTTTCTTTTCTTTTATTTTGCATTTTGAAGCATTTTTTTGTGCAAATTGTAATACTTTAGAAAAACCCTCACTTTGATAAAACCCACTTTGTTGATCTTGTATAAAATAACCGATGCACTTGCCTTGTTTCATAATCAGTTTTTCTACACCCATTTTTGTAGCTATCCATTTTAGTTTTACACTATCTAATAAGTCTGCAACTTGTGTTGGTAACTCGCCAAAACGATCAATTATTTCGGTTTCAAATTTTGCGAGTTCCTCTTCTGTTTTTAGAGCATTAAGTTTGGTGTAAAGGTTTAAACGCTCAGTAATGTTATTAACATAATCATCTGGGAAAAGTAACTCAAAATCTGTATCAATAGTAACTTCTTTTACATAAGTTTTTGGCTTACCGTCGTCTTTGTATAACTCTGAAAACTCAGTTTCTTTAAGTTCGTCAATGGCTTCATTTAAAATTTTCTGATAGGTATCAAAACCAATATCATTCATAAAGCCACTTTGTTCTCCACCGAGCAAATCACCTGCACCACGAATTTCTAAATCTTTCATAGCAATATTAAATCCGCTACCAAGTTCTGTAAATTGCTCTAGGGCAGTAATTCGTTTGCGCGCATCATCGGTCATTGCAGAATACTCTGGTGTAATAAAGTAACAAAATGCTTTTTTATTACTTCGGCCAACTCTACCACGCATTTGGTGCAAATCGCTTAATCCAAAATTGTTGGCGTTATTTATAAAAATAGTATTTGCATTTGGCACATCTAAGCCACTTTCTATAATGGTTGTACTTACTAAAACATCAAAATCGCCATTCATAAACGCAAGCATAAGTGTTTCTAGTTTTTTGCCATCGAGTTGTCCGTGGCCAATACCAATTTTTGCATCTGGCACTAAACGCTGAAGCATACCTGCCACTTCTTTTATATTTTCAATTCTATTATGAATAAAAAACACTTGTCCGCCACGTTCAATTTCGTAACTCACCGCGTCTCTAATGGTTTCTTCACCAAAACGTATAACATTACTCTCAATAGGGTAACGGTTTGGTGGAGCTGTATTTATTACCGATAAATCTCGTGCAGCCATTAAACTAAACTGAAGCGTTCTTGGTATTGGGGTTGCTGTAAGTGTAAGTACATCTACATTTTCTTTAATAGTTTTTAATTTTTCTTTTACAGCAACCCCAAATTTTTGTTCTTCATCTACAATAAGTAAGCCTAAATCTTTAAATTTTACCTTGGGGTTTGCCAATTGGTGTGTGCCAATAATAATATCTACGCTTCCTTTTTCTAAACTTTCAAGCGTGTTGCGTTTTTCTTTTGCTGTTCTAAAACGATTAACATAATCTACCGTTACAGGAAATTCTTTTAAACGTGCTGTAAACGTGCGCCAATGCTGATAAGCTAAAATCGTTGTTGGTACTAAAACGGCAACCTGTTTACCATTATCTACGGCTTTAAAAGCGGCTCTTATGGCAACTTCAGTTTTACCAAAACCAACATCACCACATATTAAACGATCCATTGGGCGTTCACTTTCCATATCCGCTTTTATATCTGCTGTAGATGTGATTTGATCTGGGGTGTCTTCGTAGATAAAAGACGCTTCTAACTCGTGTTGCATGTGGCTATCTGGAGCATACTGAAACCCTTTTTTTAGCTTACGTTTGGCATAGAGTTTAATAAGATTAAAAGCCACTTCTTTAACCCGAGATTTGGTTTTTTGTTTAAGTACCTTCCAAGCTTTACTGCCTAATTTGTAAACGGTTGGTGGCTTGCCGTCCTTACCATTAAACTTGGTGATTTTATGTAACGAATGAATGCTTAAATATAAAATATCGCGTTCTCCATATACCAATTTAATGGCTTCTTGTTTTTTGCCATCAACCTCTATTTTTTGTAAGCCACCAAATTTGCCAATACCATGATCTATGTGCGTAACGTAGTCGCCAATCTCTAAGTTTGTCAATTCCTTTAAACTAATGGCTTGTTTTTTAGCGTAACCGTTTTTAAGATGAAATTTATGGTAACGGTCAAATATTTGATGGTCTGTATAAACAGCAATGTTGTGTTCGGGGTCTATAAAACCTTGGTGTAATGAGAGTACAATGGTTTTATAGTGTATAGTTTCTTGTTCAGCATCATCAAAAATATCATGAAAACGTTTTGCCTGTTGCTCACTAACACAGGCAATGTAATTGGTAATGCCATTAACGTGGTTTTCGTTTAAATTTTCAATGAGCAAATTAAATTTTTTATTAAACGCAGGTTGTGGTTTTGTATTGAATTTAATTAACTGAGGAGCTTTGTTTTCTTCTAAATGATTAAAGACGCTTTGTGTACCAAACTCAACTAAATTATAGTCTAAAATTTGGTGTTTTAATACTTTTGAGTCGCAAAACAACTGATCTGGAGATGCGTGTTTAACTTCACTTGAAAGTGTGTTAAAAGTTTCAATAGCTTTACTGTAAAAATCATCAATTCTTGCAAACAAATGCGAGGTGTTTTTTGTAAAAACAACCGTTTTAGAAGAAATGTATTTTAAGAAACTTTCGCGCTGTTCTGCAATTAATTTATTAGCAACATTTGGTATAATGTTTACTTTTTTAATACGCTCAGTAGATAATTGTGTTTCTACATCAAAGGTTCTAATACTATCTACTTCGTCTCCAAAAAATTCTATTCGGTAGGGTTCATCGTGCGAAAAAGAAAACACATCAACAATACCACCTCTAACGGAGAAATCGCCAGGTTCGGTTACAAAATCTACACGTTTAAATTTGTACTCAAACAATACCTCGTTTACAAAATCGAGACTTAAATCATTACCTACTGATATTTTGAGCGTGTTTTTTTCGAGCTCTTTTTTAGTAACTACTTTTTCAAAAAGCGCATCTGGGTAGGTTACAATAATACACGGCTTTTTACGTGAGTTTATTCGGTTTAATACCTCGGCTCGCAAAAGCACATTAGCGTTGTTTGTTTCTTCTATTTGGTAAGGTCTGCGGTAACTGCCAGGGTAAAACAACACCTCTTTATCGTTAATGAGCTGCTCTAAATCATTGAGATAATAAGCGGCTTCCTCTTTGTCATTAAAAACGAGTAAAAACGGTTTTTCGGCAGTTTTAAAAACCTCGGAAATGACTACTGAAAAAGAAGAACCAACAAGTCCTTTTAGGTGTGTTTTGTATTTAGATTTGGCAATAGCATCTTTCAGGCTTTGCAGTTGCAAAGTCTGTAAATAGGTTTGGGCAATGAAAGTTTTACTCAAGTTCCTTTAGTTTTAAAGGTGCAAATATAATTTTTTTGAAGTCTTCATTAATGATAATTCTTCGAATAGAATTATATTTGTTCATAATTAATAATTAGAGACTAAAAAAAATAAAAATATGTCAATTTCAGATTTATTCGAAAGTGGATTTAGAAAACGTAATCAAGATCATTTTGCAGCTATAGTAAGGGTAGCAATGAGCGATGGTGTTGTGTCAGAAGCAGAGAAAGCATTTTTAGACCGTTTAGCAACACGCTTAGATATTACAGAGTTAGAATATAAAGCAATATTAAAAGATTACAATACCCACTCAATTAATCCGCCAACATCTTATGATGCACGTTTAGAGCGTTTATTTGATTTGGCACGTATGGTTTGGGTAGATGATATAGAAGGGCCAAATCAGCATGGGTTATTAGAAAAAATATGTATTGGTTTAGGATTTAACTCTGATAATGTAAAATATATTGCAGATAAAGCATTGGCTTTAGCACACAATAAAATTGATGTTGATGAGTTTACTGAACAAATGAAAAAAATGAATCAGTAATTTAATTTTAAATTACAAGTTAATTAAAAAGCGAACATAAATGTTCGCTTTTTTTAGGTGTTAAAATAGTGCGTTTTTGTTATTTTAAAGGTTTAAGCATTTCGCATAAATTCTTCCGCTTTTTCAACCATATTTTTGCTGCCACAAATAAAAGGAATACGTTGGTGAAGCTCGGTTGGCTCAACATCCATGGTGCGTGTAAAACCATCGCTGGCTTTTCCGTTGGCTTGCTCGGCTAAAAATGCCATTGGGTTGCACTCATATAATAAACGCAATTTTCCGTTAGACGTTTTAGAACTTTTAGGATACATATAAATACCACCTTTTATCATATTTCTATGAAAATCTGACACCAAAGAGCCAATATACCTAGATGTATAAGGTCGGTTGTCTTCTTCCATTTGGCAGTATTTTATATAGTCTTTTATACCTTTAGGAAAATGTATATAATTACCTTCATTTACAGAATAGATGTTACCATCTTCTGGGAATTGCATATTTGGGTGCGATAAATAAAATGTACCAATTGCAGGGTTTAGTGTAAACCCATTTACACCATGGCCAGTGGTATATACCAACATGGTTGAGGTGCCATAAACCACATAGCCGGCAGCAACTTGCTCGCTTCCTTTTTGTAAAAAATCTGCAATAGTTACTGGTGTGCCAACAGGAGTTACCCGTCTATAAACAGAAAAAATTGTACCCACCGAAACGTTTACATCAATGTTAGACGATCCATCTAAAGGATCAATTAAAACCACATATTTATTTTGGTTATTTTCATCTTGGCTATTAATGGCAATAAAATCATCCTCTTCCTCACTCGCAATACCGCAAACAATATTTCGTTTGGTCATGGTTTGTATAAACTTATCATTAGCGTAAACATCTAGTTTTTGCTGATCTTCTCCTTGTATATTAGTATCTCCAGCAGCGCCAATAATATCTACTAACCCTGCTTTATTAACCTCATGGTTTACCACTTTTGCAGCTAAACGAATAGAGTTGATAAGTCGAGATAATTCACCAGAAGTATATTTAAAAGACGATTGGTTTTCAATAATAAATTCACCTAAGGTTTGGTTGCGTTGAGACATGAGGCATGTAGATTAGTTAATTGGCAACAAATATCGTAATTTTTAACAGACTATAACGTTTTCGTTTGCTAATAAATTGTAATATCAGGTTGGTTTAGGCTATATTTGAATTACTTTTTTATACTATTTAAGAATGAATTTACCAAGATTAGCCACAAAACAAGATATGCCAAGAGTTTTAGACCTCATAAAAGAATTGGCTGTTTTTGAACAAGAACCAGAAGCGGTAGAGTTAACCGTAAAAGATTTAGTTAACGATGGTTTTGGTAAACACTCAAAATTTACCTGTTTTGTTTTAGAATACAACAACACTATCGAAGGGTTGGCATTAGTTTATCCAAGATATTCTACTTGGAAAGGAAGCGTATTACACTTAGAAGATCTTATAGTAAGTAAAAAATGTAGAGGAAAAGGACTTGGCACACAACTCTTAGATGCCGTGGTTAAATTTGGAAAAAAAATGGGCGTGAAACGCATAAGTTGGGAGGTCATAAATTGGAACGAACCCGCCATAGCCTTTTACGAAAAAAAAGGCGCAAATGTTTTGCGAAATTGGAATGTGGTACAGCTAGATGAAACCGCAATAACAAATTACTTAAGCCAGTTATAATGCGTGTTTTTAAGTTTGGAGGCGCATCTGTAAAAGATGCTAACGGTGTAAAAAATTTAGCAGAAGTTTTAAAAACAGCAGGTTATGATAACACTTTGGTTGTGGTCTCTGCTATGGGTAAAACCACAAATGCTATGGAGGCGGTAATTAAAAATTATTTTGAAAACAAAGCCGAGTTACAAAGCGCAATTCAAGATAGTGTTAAATTTCATAATGAAATTGCTTTAGACTTATTTGCTAACGAACAGCATAAGGTATTTGCAGATGTTAAGTTGTTTTTTGATGAATTAGTACTGTTTTTTAAAACCAATAAATCACCAGACTATAATTTTGTTTACGACCAAGTCATAGGTTTTGGCGAGTTGGTTTCTACAACTATTATTAGTCATTATCTTAATGAAATAGGGCTAAACACTAAATGGATAGACGTAAGAACGTTAATAAAAACAGACAGTTATTACAGGCGTGCCAATGTAAACTGGGAGCAAACACAACAAAATATTTCTTCAAAATTTAACACCAATAGTCTTAATATTACACAAGGGTTTTTAGCTAGCGACATTAATAATTTTACCACAACTTTGGGGAGAGAAGGAAGCGATTATACCGCCGCAATTTTTGGGTATTGTTTAAATGCGCATAGCGTTACCATTTGGAAAGACGTACCAGGTGTGCTAAATGCAGATCCACGTTATTTTGAAAACGCACAATTGCTGCACCAAATTTCTTACAGAGAAGCTATTGAGTTGGCATTTTATGGAGCTTCTGTAATTCACCCCAAAACATTACAACCTTTGCAACAAAAAGAAATTCCGTTGTATGTAAAATCATTTTTAAATCCTAAAAATGAAGGCACTTGCGTGAGTAAAGATTTGGCATTAAACCCGCAAACACCATGTTTTATTGTTAAAAAAAATCAGATTTTAATTGCCATCTCTTCTTTAGACTTTTCATATATAATGGAAGAAAATATTAGCGAAATATTTAGTTTATTACACCTTTATAAAATGAAGGTAGATGTAATACAAAACTCTGCTATTAGTTTTTCAGTCTGTGTAGATAATTTATACAATAATCTTGAAAAATTAGTACAGCATTTAAAATCAAAATTCAAAGTAACATGCCACAATAATGTGAGTCTTTATACGATAAGACATTATAATAATGTTGCAGTAAAAGCACTCGAAAAAGACAAAACCATATTGTTAAAGCAATTAACACAAGAAACCATTCAAATAGTTACTAAATAAGTTATTACATTTGTTTTATGAGTAAATCGATAGAGACTGGTTTAGTAACCGCCAAAGAAGTAGCTAAAGCTATTAATGTAGATAAGTACGGTTTTTTGGGTACTTTTTTGGGTTGGCTACTAATGAAGGTTCTTAAAATTTCTACACTAAATAAAATCTATAATCGAAATAAACACTTAAAGGATCTCGAATTTTTAGATGGTATTTTAGATGAGTTTCAAATTAAATTCGAAATTCCAGAAGAAGACATAAAGCGTTTGCCCAAAGAAGGGCCATATATTACAATTTCAAATCATCCTTTAGGTGGTATTGATGGTATTCTGTTGTTAAAATTAATGATAGAGCAACGCAAAGATTTTAAGATTATCGCCAACTTTTTACTGCATAGAATAGCGCCTTTAAAACCATACATTATGCCTGTAAATCCTTTTGAAAACAAAAAGGATGTAGCAAGTAGTATTGCAGGTTTTAAAAGTGCAATTACCCATTTGCGCAACGGGCATCCGCTTGGTGTGTTTCCTGCTGGTGAGGTTTCAACTTACAAAGACGGAAAATTAGTTGTAGATAAAGTATGGGAAGATGCGGCGATGAAATTAATACAGAAAGCAGAAGTGCCTGTTGTACCTATTTATTTTCATGCAAAAAATAGCAGCCTTTTTTATAGACTTTCAAAAATTAGTGATACGTTAAGAACAGCAAAATTGCCTTCAGAGTTATTAACACAAAAACGACGTGTTATAAAAGTAAGAGTTGGTAAGCCAATATCTGTTAAATCTCAAAAAGAGCATCAAAAGTTATCAGATTTTTCAGATTTTTTAAGACGAAAAACCTACATATTAGCTCATGCTTTTGAAGACAAACCAAAAATTTTAGACAACTTACAATCTCAGTTAAAAGTGCCAAAGCCGCCCAAACGTATTGTAACACCCGTAAATTCTGAAATTATGATAACGGAAGTTGAAGCACTAAAAGGTAAAGATTGTAAACTTTTAACTAGTAAAAATTACGACGTCTATTTAGCTGCAGCTAACGATATACCAAATATTTTAAGAGAAATTGGTCGCTTAAGAGAAATAACATTTAGAGAAATTGGTGAAGGGACTAACGAAGCTATAGACTTAGATACTTTTGACACCTATTACCACCATATGTTTTTATGGGATACCGATAAAAAGGTATTAGCGGGTGCGTACAGAATGGGTTTAGGCTCTAAGATTTTTGAGCGTTATGGTATAGATGGATTTTATTTACAAGATCTATTTAGATTTGAGCCAGAATTGTATAACATGATGCGCCAATCTTTAGAGCTAGGTCGTGCATTTATTACAAAAGAATACCAACAAAAACCAATGCCTTTGTTTTTATTATGGAAAGGTATTGTACACACTACCTTGCGCTACCCAGAACATAAATATTTAATTGGTGGTGTTAGTATAAGCAATCAGTTTTCAAACTTTTCGAAGAGTTTAATGATTGAGTTTATGAAATCGCATTATTACGATCCTTATGTGGCGCAATATGTTCACCCTAAAAAAGAATTTAAAGTTAAACTTAAAGATGCAGACAAAGACTTTGTGTTTGATGCTACTGCAGCAGATTTAAATAAGTTTGACAAAATTATAGATGAGGTTGAGCCTGGTGCTTTACGTCTTCCTGTTTTGTTAAAAAAATACATTAAACAAAACGCAAGGTTGGTTGCTTTTAATGTCGATCCACTATTTAATAATGCCGTAGATGGTTTAATGTATATAAAAATTGCAGACTTGCCAGAAAGTACTGTTAGACCTGTAATGGAAGAGTTTCAGGCTGAGTTAGAGCGAAAGTTTATGGGCAACACAGAAGATGAGTCATTATAGTTTTATAATTACTACTGCTTATAGTAGCAATTAGTAAAAAACAAATTATTCTTTTTCTTGTTTAGGTTGAAAAATAATAGCATTCATGTAATTTTTCTTAATTTTTCTTAATGCTCTATCGGCTTCAAGACGTGTTGCAAAGTTTCCAACCCATACCTTATAATTTGGTGTTTGCCATTCTATAGTTGTTGGCCACTCGTTAAAAGCGTTTAAAAAAGTGGTTTTTGCTCGCTTTGCGGCATTAGGATCCACACTTTGATAGACCTGTATTTTGTAAACTTTTAAGGTTTTTATATCTTTTTTAAATTCTAATAATTTATCAATTGTATGATTTTGTTCTATACTAACATTGCCTTGTTGAGCTAATAAAGTAAAAGGTACTGTAAGTAAAAACAGAAAAATAAAAACGGACTTAAAAGGTGTTAACATGGTATTTGTATTTTAAAGCAAAGGTATAATATTCAAAACTATAAGTGCAATATATTTTAAGCTCAACGCATCAAATTTTTAATTTATTGTTTTTTGTTGAAACATAATAATGAGGTCAAAAGTATATAGAAACCCCTAAAAACTATTATTTAGAATAAGTATAAATTAGATATTAACACTTCGCTAACATTTTAAAAATCGACTTTATACCTTATTTTTGTCAGAGTTTTTATAACCACTTTTTTCAATGTTTTAATGAAAAAACCGTACCAAAGTTTAGAAGATAATTCAACGCATATTATGAAACAGTTGATTCCCTGTAATTTAACCTCAAAGATTTTTAATCTTTTTTGTATTTTACTAATCACATGCTTTACATCACTTGCCGCTCAAGAAGGTGATCCTGTAAACGGAAAGTCGCTTTACAATGCCAATTGTGCGGCCTGTCATAAATTAGACAAGCCAATGACAGGGCCTGCTTTACGTAATGTAGAAGCGAGGTTAGCAGATGAGGAAGGTTTAGATAGAGCTTGGTTAAATGCCTGGATACGCAATAGTTCTGCACTAATTAAAGCAGGTGATGCTTATGCGGTAAAAATATATAATGAGTATAACCAAACGGCGATGACAGCCTTTCCTCAGTTAGAGGATAAGGATATTGCAGATATTTTGGCTTATAC
>JBMYXP010000075.1:0-10206 GCA_049608525.1 Winogradskyella sp. | reverse complement strand
GTTTGCTTTACGGGCAAGATGTAGGTGGCCGACTTGGTGGTGTTTTTAGAGAAGCAGCAACTTTGGCTCAAAAGTTTGGTGACGACAGAGTTTTTAACACACCTATTCAAGAAGCTTTTATTGTAGGCTCAACTGTTGGTATGTCTGCGGTAGGATTAAAACCTATAGTAGAAGTACAGTTTGCAGATTATATTTGGCCTGGTTTAAATCAGTTATTTACCGAAGTAAGTCGTAGTTGCTATTTAAGCAACGGAAAATGGCCAGTTTCTATGATTTTGCGTGTGCCAATTGGTGCTTATGGTAGTGGTGGCCCATACCATTCGTCTTCCGTAGAAAGTGTAATTACTAATATTAGAGGTATTAAAATTGCATATCCAAGTAATGGTGCCGATTTAAAAGGTTTAATGAAAGCGGCATATTACGATCCAAATCCTGTGGTTATTTTAGAACACAAAGGGTTATATTGGTCTAAAGTACCAGGAACGCAAGGCGCAACTTCGATTGAGCCAAGTGAAGATTATGTTTTACCTTTTGGAAAAGCTTGGGTTTTACAAGAAATTTGGAAACAAGAACACCTAGAAACCTTAACTATTGTAACTTACGGAATGGGTGTGCATTGGGCAATGAATGCATCTGAAGCATTAGGTATGCAAGACCAAATTGAAGTCATAGATTTACGCACCTTATTTCCGTTAGATGAAGCTACCATTATGGCATCGGTTAAAAAAACGGGTAAATGTTTAGTGGTAACAGAAGAGCCAAGCAATAATAGTTTTGCAAGTGCTTTAGCAGGGAAAATTCAAGAAGAATGCTTTAAGTATTTAGACGCACCAGTAATGACTATTGGTAGTGAAAATATGCCAGCAATTCCTTTAAATTCTACTCTAGAGCAAACGATGATTCCTTCAACTGAGAAGATTAAAAGTAAGATAAATGAGATTCTTAATTATTAATTAAAATTTGGTTTTGGTAAATTACAATAGTAACGGAACAGTTGTTAAGACCTTTTTATTTTTGAGAGTAATACTTGCATTTCTTCTAGTTTCTCTTCTAATTGAGCTATTTTAGTTTCTTCTTCTGGATGTTCTTCAAAATTAAAAGTTTCCATTTCTAACTTTGCTTCTTCCATTCCGTTCATAATAACACCAATAAAAAGATTTAAAATAATCATGGTGCCTATTAAAACAAAAGATACAAAAAAAGCAACGCTCAATCCGCTTTGTGCTAATGAGTTGGTGCATAAATTGATGTTATCTCCATAGCCATAATTTTCGCAGCCAAACATGTTTATATACATAACATCTGTCCAATCTTCTAATGTTACCACTCTAAATAGAGATAACATTGAGGTTTGTAAATCTGAAAAATGAATAGGGTCATTTTCTCCAAAGAAAAACACACCAGCTACAGCATATATGTAAAAGAGTAAACCTAATAAAATGGAAACGTAAGCCATTGAAGGTAGTGATTTGAGTAAAGCACTAACTAACATTTGAAGTTTTGGCAATGCCTTAATAAGCTTTAAAACTCTTAGCAGTCTTAATAATCTTAAAACAGCAATTGAGCTACCAGCAAAAGGCATAAAAGCGGCTGCAACAATAATAAAATCAAAAACATTCCAACCATCGGTAAAATATAACCATGGTTTTTTTCCTTCAGCAAGTATTTTAACAATTACCTCAATAATAAAAATTATGAGTACAATTTTATTTAATAATTCTAATATAACATGGTGTTTGCTAGAAAACTCTGCGTAAGTAGCAATACCAACTAAAATACCAGCGATTAATATGGTAACCGTTATAGTGTTTTGAAACCATTTAGAATCTGCTAAGTTTTTAAAGAACAACGTCATTTGGTTAATTTTTAGGCAGCAAAAATACTTTTTTTGTTAAGACATTAAAGTTTTCTTCTAAAAAAAACAAAATTCTTAAGCATTTAGCATTCTCCAAAGCTTGTCTTTTAACTCTGTGAGTCCTTGTTGCGCTACAGAAGATATAAACATGTACTTAGCTTCTAAATCTTTATCTAAAATAGTGGCCATTTCAGATTTTAATTCATCATCTAACATATCAGATTTAGAGACGACAACAAAACGTTCTTTATCTAACATTTCTGGGTTGTAACGTCTTAACTCACTCAACAAAATTTCGTATTGCGCAACAATATCTTTTGCATCAGCCGGGATTAAAAACAGTAAAATAGAATTACGTTCTATATGCCTTAAAAAATAATAGCCTAAACCTTTACCTTCTGCCGCTCCTTCAATAATACCAGGGATATCTGCCATTACAAACGACTGAAAATCGCGATATTCTACTATACCTAAATTGGGTTTTAGTGTTGTAAACTCATAATCTGCAATTTTTGGTTTTGCTGAGGTTAAAACAGATAATAAAGTCGATTTGCCAGCATTTGGAAAACCAACCAAGCCAACATCTGCTAATACTTTAAGCTCTAATGTAATATGTAACTCTTCTAACGGAATACCAGGTTGTGCATAGCGTGGTGTTTGGTTTATAGAATTTTTAAAATGCCAATTGCCACGACCGCCCATACCGCCTTGCACCACGATTCGTTCTTCTCCATCTTCTGTAATTTCGAATAAAATTTCGTTGGTTTCGGTGTCTCTAACAACAGTACCTAACGGAACATCTAAATACGCATCTTCTCCGTCTGCACCAGTACTTCTGCCTTTGCTACCGTGAGCTCCATGGCCAGCTCTTATGTGTCGCTTAAATTTTAAGTGAATAAGTGTCCAAAGATTAGAGTTCCCTTTTAATATAACATGACCACCACGACCACCATCTCCTCCATCTGGACCACCTTTTTGAATGTATTTTTCGCGATGCAAATGCGATGAGCCCTTACCTCCGTTACCAGAGGTAACGTGCATTTTTACGTAGTCAACAAAATTTCCTTCTGTCATAATAGAGTTTAAAGTTTCTAAAGTTTAAAGTTTGTAAAGTTTTAAACCCTTAATCGTTTTACTAAAGTTGCTTAGGTAAAAAGAGTTTAAAGTTTATCAATTACAGTACTTAAACGCTCGGTAATTTCTTCAATATTACCAACACCATCAACACCAAAATATTTGTTTTGTTTAGAGTAGTAGTCTTTTAAAATGGCAGTTTTATTGTAGTATTCTTTTATTCTAGTTCTAATAATAGTTTCGTCTGCATCGTCTGATCTTCCGCTAGTTTTTCCGCGTTCTAATAAACGCTCTACTAAAACGTCATCATCTACCTCTAATGCTACCATGGCGTTAATTTGAGAATCTTTACTCACCATTAATTCATCTAACGCTTTTGCTTGTGCGTTTGTACGTGGAAAACCATCAAAAATAAACCCTTTGGCATCGGTGTTTTTTTCAACCTCTTTACTAAGCATATCAATAGTTACTTTATCTGGTACGAGTTCTCCTTTATCCATAAAAGATTTAGCTAATACACCTAAAGCTGTTTCGTTTTTAATATTAAATCTAAAAACATCTCCTGTAGATATGTGTACTAAATTGTATTTTTCTTTTAAAAAATTAGCTTGTGTGCCTTTGCCTGCGCCAGGTGGTCCAAATAAGACTAAATTAGTCATGTGTTGTGTTGTTTTTAATTGATATATACTTGGTAAATCTCGTCCTAATCCGTTGTAATCTAAGCCATAGCCAACTATAAATTTATTAGGAATTTTAATACCTACGTAGTGTAGTTTAAAATCTTTTTTATAGGCTTCGGGTTTATAAAATAAGGTTGCAATTAGGAGTTGTTTTACATTTTCATTTTTAAAAATACGATGTATTTCTTCTAAAGTATTTCCAGAATCTATAATGTCTTCTAAAATAACAACCGTTCTCCCTGTTAAATTTTGTGTTAACCCAATTAAACGCTGAATATCTTCTGTAGATTTTACACCTTCGTAAGATGCAAGTTTTATAAAAGTAACCTCGCAAGGTTTGGGGTATTTTTTAACAAAATCACTTACTAGCATAAACGACCCGTTTAAAACCCCTACAAAAACAGGTATTTCATCACCTATGTCGCTTGCAACGTTATTTACCATTTGCTGTACAGCCGCATCAATTTTTTGCTCTGAAATGAATGGTTTGAAATATAAATCGTGAAGCTTTATCACTTTTTTTAGTAATTTAGAAAAACAAAGATACATATTTGATTGACGATTGATGATTTTTTGAATTATGATTTTTCAATTTCTTATTAGCAAAGCAGTAATGCTAAAAAAAGTGGTGTATTTAATGTACTTTTGTTCTTAATAAAACAGATGCTTTAAATAATTAAATAACTTTTCGTTTTACGGTAACAATTCAAATTGATGAACTATTTTTCTTCAAACTTTAAACTCGGTATTTTAGGCGGTGGTCAATTAGGTAAAATGCTTTTATACGACACTCGCAAATTTGATATTTATACTTGCGTCTTAGACCCAAGTGATGAAGCGCCATCGCGACTGGCTTGCAATGAATTTACTGTAGGTGATTTGTTAGATTACGATACGGTTGTTAATTTTGGAAAAACCGTTGATGTTTTAACTTTTGAAATTGAAAACGTAAATGTAGATGCTTTAGAAACACTTGAAAACGAAGGGGTAAGCGTTTTTCCGTCGTCTAAAACATTGCGACTTATTCAAAATAAAGCAACACAAAAACTGTTTTACAAAAACAACAATATACCTACTGCAGATTTTGTGCCTTTTGCAAAAACCTTACAGGTTAAAGATGCCATTGGTAATGGTGGCTTAGAATTTCCGTTTGTTTGGAAAAGCGCACGTTTTGGTTATGATGGTACTGGAGTAAAAGTGGTGCGTAAATTACAAGATTTAGAAAACTTACCCAATGTAGCGTGTATCGCTGAAGATTTAATTCCGTTTAAAAATGAATTGGCTGTTATTGTGGCGAGGAATGTAACTGGAGAAATAAAAACATATCCTGTGGTAGAGATGGAATTTCACCCAGAAGCTAACCAAGTTGAATATGTCATTTGCCCAGCACGAATACCTGAAAAAATTGCTAAAAAAGCAGAGTTGGTGGCTCTAAAAACTGCTGCGGCATTTAAACACGTTGGCATATTGGCTGTAGAATTATTTTTAACCAAAACGGATGATATTATAGTAAATGAGGTTGCGCCAAGACCTCACAATTCGGGGCATTATAGTATTGAAGCTAGTTATACTTCGCAGTTTGAACAGCATTTAAGATGTATTTTAGACTTGCCACTTGGCAATACTAAAAGTAAAGCTGCTGGTGTTATGGTAAATTTGGTTGGTGCAGAAAACCATACAGGTAACGTGTTATATAAGAATAGTGATAAGATACTTGCTATGGACGGTGTTACACCTCATATTTATGGTAAAAAACTAACGCGCCCTTTTCGCAAAATGGGGCATGTTACTATTGTAAATGAAGATTTAGAAAAAGCAAGATTAATTGCACAAGAGGTAAAAGAAACGATTGAAGTTGTGTGCAAAACAAGGCCCAAATAATAACGTCTAAATATAGTAATTTTATAATTTTTAAAGTTGAATTTTAATGAACAAAGTAGCCATAATAATGGGAAGCAAAAGCGACATGCCAGTAATGCAAGACGCTATAGATGTACTAAAAGGGTTTGATATTGAGATAGAAGTAGATATTGTATCAGCACACCGAACACCCAAAAAATTATATGAATTTAGTGAAAATGCACATGCAAGAGGTATAAAAGTTATTATTGCTGGTGCTGGTGGTGCGGCACATTTGCCTGGTATGGTGGCTTCTTTATCACCGTTACCAGTTATTGGTGTTCCCGTAAAAAGCAGTAACTCTATTGATGGTTGGGATTCTATATTGTCTATTTTGCAAATGCCTGGTGGAGTACCTGTGGCAACTGTTGCTTTAAATGGAGCAAAAAATGCGGGTATTTTGGCAGCTCAAATTTTAGGCAGTTCAGATAAATGCGTGTTAGATAAAGTTATATTTTATAAAGAAGGTTTAAAAGCTAAGGTTATAGAATCTGCAAAAGATTTATAAAAACAATGTTTAAGAAATACCATAAAAAATTAGCCTATTGCGTTCCTGTAATTGCTTTAATTGTTATTACGTTTCAGGTTGTAATGGTTAAAACAAATCAGCTCTCTCGATGGAAAGGTGGAGGTTTTGGTATGTATTCTGAAATTCATCATGGACATAACGAAATCTGGTTAAAGCACAAGACCATTTCTATAGATTCCTTAGCCCAAAAAAACAAACGTCTAAACGCTTCAATAAAAAGACTTAAAGCGCACCAGACTAAAAATAATTTGAAAACTACTGCAAAATTAATACAAAAACTAACCCAGTACGACACTATTGTTTTACAGGTTTGGAAACCAAAAATAGATGTTAATAAGGCTACGTATTACAGAACATTGGCAAGCGAAATTACATACATTAATTGAAAAGCGTTAAAGACATATTAAATAGTATTAGTGCCAACAATTCTTTGGGCTTAAAACTATTATTTATTATAGCTAGTGTCTATTGCCTTAGTACGGCTTTATATTTTTCAAACTTAAAAGTTACATTTATTGGGGTTTTGCTTTGCAGTATTGTCGTCTCAAAACATGTCATTAAAAGTAAAGTTATTTGGGCGCTATTCCTTATCATTTTTTCTATAGATGTAATACACAATTTTTATGATGAAGCCAATCATCATTTTTTGCTTACTTATATCACCTTAATTGTAGTTTTACATTTAAACGGTGTTTTTAATTATAAAATTTTAATTAAAAACATTAAATACCTTACTGTAATTGTTTTGGCATTTGCCACTTTGCAAAAACTGTTTTCCGAGCAATTTATAAGTGGCGAGTTTTACTATTATATGTTTAATTCTGGTCGTTTTTTTAAACCAATAGTAACTCAAAATATGGAGCAATTAGCACTTATAAAATCTAATAATGCTGCCATAAGAGAACTAGCATTAATTAACCCAAACAATTCTAATGCGTCTGCGCAATTTCAAAATATTTTTCCGCATTTAGGAGTTATATGTGTTGTTTTTGCATGGTTAACCATTGCTGTTGAGTGTATTGCAACCTTACTACTTTTATTAAAACCCACACATAAGCTAACTCATATAGTTTTGCTTATCTTAATTTTAGGCATTTTTTCTACTCGGTTAGAAACTGGTTTTCTTGCCATTTTGTGTATTGCTGGGTTTTTAATTACAACTAACAAAACATTTAAAACGATTTACCTGTTTTTACTATTACTATTTTTATCTTTAATTATTACCAAACTAGGCTTTTATTAATTTTGATTATGACGATACTAAACCAACCTTTTAACACACCATACCACACAGCACCATTTTCTAAAATACGTACAGAAGATTATTTACCAGCTTTTAAAATCGCAATTGAAAAAGCGAAAACAGAAATTGATGCTATAACAAATACAACCGAAACGGCAACGTTTCAAAATACAATTGAAGCTTTAGAATATTCGGGCGAAGAATTAGACAGACTGTCTAGTATTTTCTTCAATTTGAATTCTGCAGAAACCAATGACACCATTCAAAAAATTGCACAAAAAATTTCACCTTTATTATCTGAATTTAGTAATGATATTACATTAAACGAAGCTCTGTTTAAACGTGTAAAAACGGTTTACGATTCAAAATTAAGCTTAAATTTAACCACAGAACAACACACGCTTCTCCATAAAAAATATAAAGGATTTTCTCGAAATGGAGCTAACCTACCAGAAGATAAAAAAGAACAATTAAGAACCATTGACAAAGAATTAAGTCAACTCAAATTAAAGTTTGGCGAGCACATTTTAGCCGAAACCAACAAATTTGAAATGCACCTAACCAACAAAGACGATTTAAAAGGCTTGCCAGATGGAGCAAAAGAAGCCGCAAAACAATTAGCTGAAAGTAAAGGCAAAACGGGTTGGCTTATTACTCTAGACTACCCAAGTTATTTGCCGTTTATGACGTATGCAGATACTAGAGTTTTGCGAGAAAAACTATCTAAAGCATTTGGCAGCAAAGGGTTTAAAAATGACGATTTAGACAACCAAGATGTGGTTTTAAAAATTGTGAATTTAAGACACCAACGTGCACAACTCTTAGGGTATAAAACACACGCGCATTTTGTACTAGAAGAACGAATGGCAGAAACCCCAGAAAAAGTAAATACGTTTTTAAACGACCTTTTAGAAAAAGCAAAACCTGCCGCAAAGGAAGAGTTTAAAACGCTTGAAAAATTTGCGAAAGATATAGACGGCATTAATCAATTACAAAAATGGGATTCGGGTTATTATTCCGAAAAATTAAAACAAAAATTATTCAATCTAGACGATGAACAGTTGAAACCTTATTTCAAACTAGAAAATGTTATTAACGGAGCTTTTACGGTTGCTAAAAAATTATTTGGATTACAGTTTCAAGACATTGATACCATAGACAAGTACCATACCGATGTTTTAACCTATAAAGTAACAGATGCAGATGGTGAACTTGTTTCTATTTTTTATGCCGATTTCTTTCCACGAGCGGGCAAACGCAACGGAGCTTGGATGACCTCTTACAAACCACAGATGATTAAAGCTGGGGTTAATCACAGACCTCATGTTTCTATTGTTTGTAATTTTACTAAACCTACAAAAAGCAAACCTTCATTACTAACCTTTAATGAAGTTACAACACTATTTCATGAGTTTGGGCATGCCTTACACGGTATGTTAGCCAATACAACCTACCCAAGTTTGTCTGGCACAAATGTATATTGGGATTTTGTAGAATTACCAAGCCAAATTCTAGAAAACTGGTGTTATGAGGAAGAAACACTAAAATTATTTGCAACACATTATGAAACCGATGCGGTTATTCCGATGGACTTAATTAAAAAAATAAAGGCCGCTTCAACCTTTAATGAAGGTATGCAAACTTTGCGTCAAATTAGTTTTGGTCTTTTAGATATGTCTTGGCATGCTTACGAATCTCCAAGTGCTATTACTTCTGTAAAAGCACACGAAACTGAAGCTTTTGGTAAAACAAGTTTGTACCCAGATGTTGCCCAAAATTGTATGAGTACTGCTTTTGCACATATATTTCAAGGAGGTTATTCGTCGGGGTATTACAGTTACAAATGGGCTGAGGTTTTAGACGCAGATGCTTTTGAGTATTTTAAACAAGAAGGTATTTTTAATAAAATAGTAGCCGATAAATTTAAGGCTTATATTTTGTCTCAAGGTGGTACAGAAAGCCCAATGACTTTATATAAAAAATTTAGAGGTGAAGCCCCAAAACCCGACGCATTGTTAAGACGTGCTGGGTTGTTAAAGTAATTTAGTTTAGTAGCATTAAAACATAAAAAAGGTTTGCAGTAATAGCAAACCTTTTTTATGTTTTTTTATGAGGATAACGACTACAAAAGTGCGTCAATAGCAGCAGCATAAGCCGTTTTGGCACCAACACCAACCTGGCGATCTACAACCTCACCGTCTTTAAAAACCAAAACAGTAGGTATGTTTCGCACACCATATTTAGCAGCAAACTCTTGGTTAGCATCTACATCTAATTTGCCAACAACAGCTTTACCTTCGTAATCCGAGCTAATCTCATCAATAATTGGTCCAAGCATACGACAAGGCCCACACCATGCAGCCCAAAAATCTACCAATACAGGCTTATCACTCTTTAATACCGTTTCTTCAAAATTTGCATCTGTTAATTCTAATGCCATACTATTTAATTTTAATAAGTTATACTTCGTTTTAAGTTACAAAATTAGTCAAAAAAAAATCGAAACCTTACATGCGTCGTATTTGATTTGGTTATTATAGTATTGGTAAGATTTATGATTTTTATTTGGGCGCATAAACCAGGCTATCCGCTATATCTTTTTTGCTTTTTTACATTCGCTTTGCTCAGTAAAAAAAGCAAAAAAGGATGCCGCTACTATCCTTTGCGCAAGCTCATACCAATTGCAATTTAAAACTAGCCCAGTAATTTCGTTTTTATTTCGCTCAAATTTTAATGCAAAAATGGTATTATTACTTAGTATAGATAAAAAAACAGTTACTCAATTTATTGTTAGTTACACAACCAACAAAAAAATAAGACCATGTTAAGTTTAGTGAAAAATGTGCTGATTTGTATAATACAGACAGATGCAGGTTAACTCTTTTTTGTTTGTAAAGTCTCCAAATTATTAAATTTAGAGATTTTA
>JBMYXP010000074.1:0-10255 GCA_049608525.1 Winogradskyella sp. | reverse complement strand
AATTGTGACCCCGAGAGGATTCGAACCTCCAACCGTCAGAGCCGAAATCTGATATTCTATCCAGTTGAACTACGAGGCCAAACTACTGCAAAAAGTAGATGTTATTTTACGATAACTATAACTTATATTAAATTTGCTTTCACTAATGCAGAAATTGTTTTGCCGTCTGCTTTACCTGCTAATTGTTTACTCACTATTCCCATAACTTTACCCATATCTTTCATACCAGCTGCACCCGTTTGTGCTATAACTTCTAAGACAACTTTAGTTATGGCTTCTTCGTTTAATTGTTCGGGTAGAAACTGGCTAATTACTTCTGCTTGTGCTATTTCTGGTGTAGCTAAGTCTTCACGATTCTGTGCTGTAAATATGGCCGCACTATCTTTACGTTGCTTTACTAACTTAGATAAGATTTTTAGCTCTGCATCTTTAGTTAAACCTTCATTAGAGTTTGATGCGGTTTGTGCTAATAAAATTTCAGACTTAACAGCTCTTAATGCTGCTAATGCTGTTTGATTCTTAGATTTCATCGCAGCTTTCATAGCTGTCATTATTTGGTCTTGCAAACTCATATTACTCGTATTTTATTAGGTGTCGAAGATACAAATTTGTATTAAATTCTATTCAGAAATACATGTAATATTACATATTTTAAAATAGCTAAGCATTGGCAAACACACACTATTCTATTTTTTTGAATACTTTAAGTTAAAATTAAAAGAAAATTTAGCTTCAGTTTTTAATAATCTTCAACATTTAAACCCGCTAGTTTATAAACCGAACTACAAATAAGTTTCAATTATAGCCTTAGTTACGGTTTTATTTTATATTGAAATTTGAACAAAATAGAAACGAATTATAGCGCTTATTTTTAAGTTGTAATTGGTATAACTTCTATATTTGTAATCTCGCATTTAAAACAACAAATTGAAAGAGCTCTTACTCATTACACCACCATTTACGCAACTCAACACACCATATCCTGGCACAGCTTATCTTAAAGGGTTTTTGAATACAAAAGGCATTGGGTCGTTTCAGATGGATTTGGGTATTGAAGTGATTTTAGAATTGTTTAAAAAAGAAACCTTCAGCGACATTTTTAGATTGGCTTTTGAAGGTGATTACATTCAAACTAAAAATTGCGAACGCATCTATGCTTTAAAAGATCGTTATTTACAATCTTTAGATGCTATTATTTTATTTCTACAAGGTAAAAACCCAACCTTTGCACGGCAAATTTGCACTGCTAATTTTTTACCACAAGCGTCTCGTTTTGCACAATTAGACGACATGGATTATGCGTTTGGCACCATGGGTATGCAAGACAAAGCTAAGCATTTAGCAACTTTATATATCGAAGATTTATCGGATTTTATTGTAGAGTGTATAGACCCCGATTTTGGCTTTAGTCGCTACGCAGAACGCTTAGGGCAAAGTGCCAATACCTTTGATGAGTTGTATGCAAAATTGCTAGAGGATAAAACTTACATCGATCAAATTACCTTAGAGTTATTAGACGCTAAGCTTAAAGAAATCCAACCCAAACTGGTTTGTTTCTCAGTACCTTTTCCAGGGAATTTATACAGTGCTTTTCGTTGTGCACAATATATAAAAGCCAATTACCCAAACATTAAAATTGCCATGGGTGGCGGGTTTCCAAATACCGAATTACGTTCGGTAACTGATGTTCGTGTTTTTGAGTTTTTCGATTTCATCACCTTAGATGATGGAGAACTACCTATTGAGTTATTGTACCACGCGGTTATCAATAACGAAACCGAATTTAAACGTACTTTTATTCTCAAAAACGGAACCGTTACTTATAAAAATAACACCACCAAACCCGATTATAAACAAGCCGATGTTGGCACACCAGATTATTCAGATTTGGTATTAGACCGTTACATCTCTGTTATAGAAATTGCCAACCCAATGCACAGTTTATGGAGCGATGGCCGCTGGAACAAACTCACCATGGCTCACGGCTGTTATTGGGGAAAATGCACCTTTTGCGACATCACCTTAGATTATATAAAAATCTACGAACCCATTGCGGCATCGCTTTTAGTAGATCGTATGGAAACGCTAGTGGCACAAACTGGCGAAACAGGATTTCATTTTGTAGATGAAGCCGCACCACCAGCGTTAATGAAAGCCTTAGCTCTCGAAATTATAAAACGAAAACTCAGTGTTACATGGTGGACCAACATACGTTTTGAAAAAAACTTTACACAAGACCTTTGCATTTTACTAAAAACATCGGGTTGCATTGCGGTTTCTGGCGGATTGGAAGTCGCATCAGATCGTTTATTAAAATTGATAGACAAAGGTGTTTCTGTACAACAAGTGGCGCAAATAACTCGCCATTTTACAGAAGCAAATATTATGGTGCACACCTACTTAATGTATGGCTACCCAACGCAAACTGTACAAGAAACGGTAGATAGTTTAGAAATGGTACGTCAGTTGTTTGAAGTTGGTGTATTACACTCTGGTTTTTGGCATCAATTTGCATTAACGGCGCATAGTCCTGTGGGTTTACAACCAAAAGATTACGGCATTACACCAAATTATAAAAACATTAGTTTTGCCAATAACGATGTGGATTTTACAGACCAAACTGATATAGACCACACACAGTTTAGTTTTGGACTAAAAAAATCGCTCTTTAATTTTATGCACGGCATAGGGTTTGATTTGCCATTGCAAGATTGGTTTGAGTTTAAAATACCAAATACAACCATAAACCCAGATTTTATTTACAACTGTTTAGCGCAAGACGCAGCGTTTACTATTAAACCAACCGCAAAACTAGTTTGGCTAGGTGCAATGCCTTTAGTCTCTGAGTTTTCTAAAACAAAAAAAGGTACAACCACACATTTTTTAGAATTTACATTTCACAATACAGAAGGCAGCTACCAAATTACAACTAAAAAAGATAAAGGACTTTGGCTTTTAGAGACCTTAAAACTACTTTCGCCACAAAATAAAACCCAAACTTTTAGTCAATTAAAAACCAATTTTGAAACCCAATTTGAGCATTTTGAATTGTTTTGGTACTCTAAGCCAATAAATGTTTTACGAGATTTGGGGTTGTTGGTATTATAATTTTTAGTCTCTTCTACCAATTTCTAAATCACTACTACATACGCTCTGGCAAATCGATACCTAATAAGCTAAACGCATTTTTAATAGTTTGCCCAACCGTTTTAGACAACCCAACTCTAAACGCTTTTTCCTCATCTGAAGCTGCTCCAAGAATAGATACATTTTGATAGAACGAATTAAAATCTTTTACCAAATCATAGGTATAATTTGCAATTAATGCTGGGCTATGCTGCTCAGCGGCACTTTGTATAATGCCAAAAAATTGTTCTAATTGTTTAATTAATTGTTTTTCTTTTTCGTGAAGCGGTATTTTAACTTCATTCAAATTAACATTTGTATCTAAATTAGACTTACGCAAAATAGACTGAATTCTGGCATAAGTATATTGAATAAATGGCCCCGTATTGCCTTGAAAATCAATAGACTCTTTAGGATCAAACAGAATGCGTTTTTTTGGATCTACTTTTAAGATGTAATACTTTAAAGCTCCTAAACCTATGGTTTTATAAAGTGTGTTTTTTTCGGTTTCTGAGTAGCCTTCAAGCTTGCCTAATGCTTTAGATATTGTTTTTGCCGTATCTGCCATTTCTTCTATTAAATCATCGGCATCTACCACGGTTCCTTCTCTACTCTTCATTTTTCCTGAAGGCAAATCTACCATACCATAACTTAAATGAAATAAGTTTTTTGCCCAATCGAAACCTAATTTTTTCAAGATTAAAAACAAGACTTTAAAATGGTAATCTTGCTCATTTCCAACGGTATAAACCATACCGCCAACATCTGGAAAATCTTTAATACGCTGTATTGCCGTACCAATATCTTGGGTCATATACACCGCAGTACCATCGCTACGTAATACTATTTTTTCATCTAAACCATCATCGGTTAAATCGCACCAAACCGAACCATCTTCTTTTTTAATAAAGACACCTGTTTTTAAACCCTCAGCAACAAACGCTTTACCTAAAAGATAGGTTTCACTTTCGTAGTAATTTTTATTAAAATCAACTCCTATGTTTATATAGGTTTCTTCAAAACCTTTATAAACCCAACCATTCATTTTTTGCCAAAGTGCAACAACCTCTTTGTCGCCTGCTTCCCATTTTTTAAGCATTTCTTGGGCTTCAATAAGAAGTGGTGCATTCTTTTTTGCATCGTCTTCAGATTGTCCATTAGCAATAAGTTGCGCTATTTCAGCTTTATATTCCTTATCAAACTTTACATAATAATTACCAACCAACTTATCGCCTTTTAAACCTGTAGATTCTGGTGTTTCTCCATTACCAAACTTTTTGTAGGCCAACATACTTTTACAAATATGAATACCACGATCGTTAATAATTTGTGTTTTATAAACTTTTTTTCCTGAGGCTTTTAAAATTTCGGCAACGCTATATCCTAAAAGTACATTTCTTATATGCCCTAAATGCAACGGTTTGTTGGTGTTTGGCGAAGAATACTCTACCATTACCGCTTTGTCTTCTTTTAAATCTGTAAAACCATAATCTGTTTTATGGGCTATAGTTTGAAAAAACTCTAAGTAATAGTTATCATTAATTTCAATGTTTAAAAAGCCTTTTACAACATTAAAGCCTTTTACCAAAGCTACATTATCTAACAAATACTGCCCTATTTGCTCGCCAATTACGGCAGGGTTTCCTTTTACAACACGCAATACAGGGAAAACAACCACAGTAATATCGCCAGCAAACTCTTTGCGCGTGGCTTGAAATTCTACCGATTCTAACTCCGCATTAAACAAGTTTTTTATTGCTGCTTGTACGTGTGTTTTTAAAGTATTTTGAAGAGTCATGCTATGTTAATTCTTTTGTTATTAATAAACGGTTACAAAGATAGATTTTTATTACGAAGTTGTTCGTTTCTAGTCTTTAGTTGTTTGTTTTTTGACTTAAACTTTTGGTAAAAACACCTCAGCCATCATACAACGTGCGCTTCCGCCACCACAGGTTTCAATCGTATTTAAAGCACTATAAATAATTGGGCAATGGTTTTCGATAGCTGCAATTTGTGTTGGTGTTAAACTCGTATAAGCTGTTTTGCTCATTATTAAATAACGCTGATTATTTGCGCCTCTAAGCTGCAACATATTGCCTGCAAATTGGTGCATTTGTGCTTCGGTGATAGAAATAATTTCTTTACCATCTTGTTTTAAATGCTTCACTATATTTTTACGTTCTTTTTTATCGTCTATGGTATCTAAACAAATGACCACAAAAGTTTCTGCCAAACACATCATTACGTTAGTATGGTAAATGGCCAAACGCTTGTCATTAACAGTTTGATTGGCTGTAAAAATAATTGGCGAATACTCAAAATCTTCGCAAAACTCTATAAACAAATCTTCGTCTGCTCTTGGCGACAATGCGCAATAAGCTTTTCGGTTAGCGCGATCTAATAAAATACTGCCTGTGCCTTCTAAAAAAACACCATCTAATTCTGCAGAGGTGTAATCTATAATATTTTCAATTTTAAAACCCTCAGATTCTAATCTAATAAAAACCTCATCGCGTCGCTCTTTTCGTCTGTTTTCTGCAAACATTGGGTATTTTGCAATATCTCCATTGCCATGAAAACTTACCCAATTATTAGGAAAAACAGAATCTGGTGTGTCTAATAATTTATCATCATGTTCAACAATAACAGTAATACCAACGGCTTGCAATTTTTCAACAAAGGCATCAAACTCTTGCTGCGCTTTTGCATTAATTTCAGCATTTTTTAAATCTACTGTTTCCTGAAAATAATTATTAATCGCAGTTTGCTCATTCATCCTAAAATTTACAGGACGAATCATTAAAATAGTATCTGTTGTTTGTTGCATTTGTTTCGTTTTTAATAAAGCACAAAATTAATGGTTTTCTGTTTTGAAAATATATCTTATAATAAATTTCTTTAAGTTTGAAGTATTAATTTATCTGTTATGAAAAAACTACTTATACTTTTCTTAATTTTTAGCTCGTGTACTGATACTTCTAAAAAAAATGATTCAAAAAAAGAACATTCTAATATAGATTTTACTACCGTTTTTGAAAAAAGTAACGGTTTAGAAACGGCAACTTATACCCAAACTATTAAGTATTACACAGATTTAGCAGATCGTTATAATGAAATTACCATACAAGCTATTGGAGAAACGGACTCTGGCAAACCACTTCATATTATAACTTTAAATATGAATGCTACTGGCGATAATTTTGAAACTTTACGAAAGACAAACCTAATTTTATTAATAAACAATGGCATTCATCCTGGCGAATCTGATGGTATTGATGCCACCATGTTACTTTACCGAGATATGGTACAAGGTAAAATTGAAGCTCCAAAAAACACAATTTTGGTTACCATACCTATATATAATATTGGAGGAAGCTTAAACCGAAACACTACAACACGCACCAACCAAAATGGGCCAAAATCTTATGGCTTTAGAGGTAACGCACGCAATTACGATCTTAACCGAGATTTTATAAAAGCAGATACTAAAAACGCTAGGACTTTTGCGCAAATTTTTCATCTTGTAAAACCCGATGTTTTTATTGATAACCACGTTAGTAATGGTGCAGATTACCAATACACATTAACACATTTATTTACACAGCACAATAAATTAGGCGGCGAATTGGGTCATTATTTACATACTGAAATGATGCCAATACTAGAAGAAAAACTAGCACAAAAAAATTGGGATATTACACCTTATGTTAATGTATTTAATCGTGTGCCAGATGCTGGGTTTTCGCAATTTATGGATTCGCCACGCTACTCTACTGGCTATACAACACTATTTAATACGCTAGGAATGATGGTAGAAACACACATGTTAAAACCATACAAACAACGTGTTTTGGGCACTTATGAATTAATGAAAAGTATGGTGGAAATTACCGAAACACAAGGCGAAAAAATTGCGGAATTAAGACAGCAACAAACCCCTTATTGGTCTGCCAAAACATACTATCCTTTAGCTTGGAAAATTGACACTACTAAAACTTCAACTTTAAAATTTAAGGGCTATAAAGGCGAAATGTTAACTAGTGATTTAACAGGTGCGCAACGTTTAAAATACGACAGGTCTCAACCGTTTACAAAAGACGTCGTTTATAAGAATTATTACAAAGCCACAGATTCTGTTACCCTACCAAAAGCCTATATAATTCCGCAAGGTTGGCATAACATTATTGATTTACTAAAATTGAACTCCATTACATTTTCTCAACTAAAAAAAGATACACTCTTTACTGTACAATCTTATAAAATTGACACTTACAAAACGCGAAAAAATCCTTACGAAGGGCATTACCTACATTACAATACCAAAGTAAAATCGGCTAAAGAAAAGGTTATGTTTAGCGCAGGAGATTATATAGTGAATACCAACCAAAATGGTCTAAGGTATTTACTAGAAACTTTAGAGCCAACTGCACCAGATTCTTTTTTTAACTGGAATTTTTTTGATACTATTTTACAGCAAAAAGAAGGGTTTTCTCCTTATGTTTGGGAGGATAAAGCGCAACTACTTTTAAAGACAAACCCAAAGTTACAGATTGAATACAATATAAAAATAAGTTACGACGAGGATTTTGCAAATAATTGGTATGCACAATTAGATTGGATACACAAACAAAGTAAAAACTACGAAAAAGCACATTTGCAATACCCTGTATATCGTCTTTTACCGTAAACCCATTACGAACTACAAGATAACATAGAACAACCTACCTTATGTTTTGCCCAATCTGGCCGTTTGGAAAACCATTTTTGGTGTTCTGGTTGCTCATTATAAGGTTGTTTTAGTAGATTAAATAAATTGTCTATTAAGTTATAATCTCCTTTATCCGCAGCATCTATTGCTAATTGCGCCATGTAGTTTCTTAGTACATATTTGGGGTTAACAGCATTCATTTTAGATTGCCGTTCTGTATCAGTAATTTTTTCTTTTTGAAGTCTTTGGTTGTACGATATAAACCACAATTGCCATTGTTTTAAAACTTCGTCTTTAATTGCTTTGGGTTGGTAAAAGGCTTCAAAAATAGTTTCTACTCCTTTATCAGTAATTCCTATTTCAAAATTAGATAATAATCTAAAAAAAATGGTCATATCGGTTTCTGTAAGTAACAAACACTCTTCTAAACTTTCAATTAAATTTTTATCGGTTTCAACTTCAATTTGTAAGCCTAATTTTGCTCGCATCATTTGTAGCGATTGCTTTTCAAATTCAGTTTTATAGTCATTTAAAACGGTTTCAAAAGGCTCGTTTTCTTCAACCAAAGGATATAATGCGTTGGCGAGTTGTAGTAAATTCCAAAGTCCTATATTAGGCTGATTTCCATAACGGTAGCGTTTATGCTGGGCATCGGTAGTATTTGGAGTCCAACCCAAATTAAAATCTTCTAACCAGCCATAAGGTCCATAATCTATAGTTAATCCAAGAATAGACATGTTATCAGTGTTCATTACTCCATGCACAAAACCGACGCGCTGCCAATGTATAATCATCTCTAAAGTTGAGCTAGCGACTTCTTTAAAGAATTTTATGTAAGTGGCTTTTGAAGGTTTTCCCAATTTGGGATAAAAATATTTGATTGTGTAGTCGGTAAGTTTTTTAAGATTTTCTATGTCTTTTCTTGCCGAAAACAATTCAAAATTACCAAATCTAATAAATGTTGGTGCAGTACGGCAGACAATTGCCCCTTTTTCGTAATCTGCATTTCCGTTGTAAAGCATATCTCGCAAAACATCATCTCCAGACACCATTAAACTTAGTGCACGTGTGGTTGGCACACCCAAATAGTGCATGGCTTCGCTACATAAATATTCTCTTACGGACGATCTTAAAACAGCCAATCCGTCACCTTGCCGAGAGTATGGTGTTGCACCAGCACCTTTTAATTGTATTGCCCAACGTGTGTTATTATGTTCAACTTCAAACAAATTAATAGCTCTACCATCTCCTAATTGCCCAGCCCAATTACCAAACTGATGCCCAGCATAAGCCATAGCATACGGTTTTGTTTGTGGGTAGAGTTTAGCACCAGAAAATACGTCTAAAAAATCTTTTGATGTTATATCGTTTTCTTCTAAACCAATAGCATTTGCCATAGCTTTTGAAGCATGAATTAATTGAGGTTGAGACGGCATTTTTGGTAATACGTAAGAATGTGTTGCATTAATAACTTGTCTCCTTGTATTTGTTTGGTTACTATCTGATGGTAACTCGGTATTAAACGTATTGCTTATATGTAATTGCATTTATTAGTATTTACTTAGTTTATTACAACTTAGTTGACGTAAATTTTTTCTACAAGTAAGTCGTAAAACAGTTGATTGCTTTACTGAAATAATTAACTTTAGCTAAGTTACTACATTAGTAATTAAAAAAGCTTATAAAAAATTCTTAAATTAGGCTCTTATTTTAGTTTATGAAACACCTTATACTTGAAGTTGAAAAGTACGTTATATCTTGTTTAAATGATAATTTAGATGCCGCATTTGTGTATCACAATTTAGCACACACACAACGTGTAGTTGAAAAAACAAAAGAATTAGCAAAAGAAAGTTCTTTACCAGATAAAGCACAGCAACACCTCATAATCGCAGCTTGGTTTCATGATACAGGTTTTATAAAAACAATAGAAGGCCATGAAAAAGAAAGTGTAAAAATAGCTGCAACGTTTTTAGCGTCTCAACAAGTTTCTGAAGATGATATTAATGCTATTTCTAAACTGATACTAGCAACTCAAATGGAATATAAACCTAAAACTGAAAGTGAAGGTTATATAAAAGATGCAGATTGCGCACATTTATCTAGCAAAAATTATATTGATTATGCCACATTATTAAGAAAAGAATGGGAATTAACGCTTCATAAAAAAATTTCTAAAACAGATTGGATTAAAGAAAATATTTCTTTTTTAACAACACATACTTTTAACACAGATCTTGCTGCAAAAAAATGGGAGAAACGCAAAGGAAAAAACTTAGCTAATCTTTTGCAAGATCAGAATAAAATTAAAGACCATACTGAAAAGTTAAAGCAAAAAAAAGCCGAATTAAACTTTAAAAAAGAAAAATTAGATTTACCAGATCGTGGCATAGAAACCATGTTTAGGGTGGCACTAAAAAA
>JBMYXP010000073.1:0-10255 GCA_049608525.1 Winogradskyella sp. | reverse complement strand
ACTAAAAGTCTGCTTCGTGAAATGACAAATACTTAACACCATAAATTCGTGAAAACTCGTGAAATCCGTGTCAAAAATTTTATAGAAGCTAAAGCGAGATGCACTAAAGTACATAGTTTTAACTAAAATTTGAGACCAATAAATACAAACACATGACTAAAAAAATTAGCACACTTTTACTTATCGCACTACTTTTTAGCTGCAAAAACGAAACAAAGTCTAACGGCAAACTAAACATTGTTACAACAACAACAATGCTAACCGATTTGGTAACCAACATTGGTGGAGATGCCGTTAATTTACAAGGCTTAATGGGTAGCGGAGTAGATCCGCATTTATATAAAGCTAGCGAAGGAGATGTATCTAAGTTAGTAAACGCAGATGTAATATTCTATAACGGTTTACACCTAGAAGGTAAACTAGTTGAGGTTTTTGAAGAAATGAGTAGCCAAACCAAAAGATCTATTGCATTAGCAGAAGAGTTAGATAAAAAAAAATTAATAGGTTCAGATTATTTTGCTTCAAATTACGATCCGCACGTTTGGTTTAATATTTCATATTTTAAGCAATTTGCTAAAAAAGTAGCTCAAGTTCTTTCAGAAGAAGACCCCAACAATAAAGCAACTTATACACAAAACGCAGAAGCTTATTTAAAGCAATTAGATAAATTACAAAGCGATGTACAAGGTGTTGTTACAGCACTTCCCCAAGAAAAAAGAATATTAGTTACCGCTCACGATGCTTTCAACTATTTTGGTGAAGCTTACAAATTTAAAGTTGTAGGCCTGCAAGGCTTATCAACAGCAACAGAAGCTGGTGTACAAGACGTACAAAAACTATCAGATTTCATCATAGAGTATCGCATCAAAGCCATATTTGTAGAAAGCTCAGTACCAAAACGCACCATAGAGGCATTGCAAGCCGCAGTAAAAGCCAAAGGGCATAATGTTGCTATTGGCGGTACACTATTTTCAGATGCTTTAGGCAACCCAGGCACGCCACAAGGCACTTACATTGGCATGTATAGGTACAATATAAAAACCATAATAAGCGCATTAAGTAAGTAGTTTGTGTTTTTTTTGGAGCAGAAACCTGCTATCCGTTCTATCTTTTTTTTTCGTACCTCAAAAAAAAGGATGCCACTACTATCAGGGCTAAACCACCCGAAAGTAAAGTACTAAAGCAATCATAGCTGTAAAAGCTTTATTAAGATTATGAAAAATCTAACTAAAAAAAATAAAACCTCTGCTTCCACCGAAGTTATTGCAGTTAAAGTTGATGATTTAACAGTAGCCTACAACTACAAACCTGTACTTTGGGATATAGATTTAGAAATTCCCGAAGGTGTTTTAATGGCAGTTGTTGGGCCAAATGGAGCAGGTAAATCAACACTTATAAAATCTATTTTAGGTATTTTAAAACCCATTGCAGGTAGCGTCTCCATTTACGGCAAAGCCTATAAAAAACAACGGCAACTTGTGGCTTATGTACCGCAAAAAGGCAGCGTAGATTGGGATTTCCCAACAACAGCATTAGATGTTGTAATGATGGGAACTTACGGAAGTCTTGGCTGGATAAAGCGACCAGGACAAAAAGAAAAAAAAGCAGCACTCGAAGCTTTAGAAAAAGTAGGTATGCTACCGTTTAAAGGCCGACAAATAAGCCAGCTTTCTGGCGGACAACAACAACGTATATTTTTGGCGAGAGCTTTAGTACAAAACGCCTCTATTTATTTTATGGACGAGCCTTTTCAAGGTGTAGATGCCACCACAGAAATTGCGATTATTAATATTTTAAAAGCACTCCGCAAAGCAGGCAAAACAGTAATTGTAGTACATCACGATTTGCAAACCGTACCCGAGTATTTTGATTGGGTAACGTTTTTAAATGTAAAAAAAATTGCAACTGGCCCAGTAAAAGATATTTTTAACGATAATAATTTAACGAAGACTTATGGCATTAATTATAAGGTAAGTATTCAAGAATAAAAAAAGTAAACAATGATCAGTTTTAGTTTGTTATGGGTACTCATAACTAAAAAACATAAATAGTATCATCATTGATCATTTCTAAGAAACTAAGACCAAAGACATTTTATTAATAAATAACCAACAAATTATCACGACTTAAAAAGTTTTGCAATACCAATAAACTATGAAATACGCATACACCATTTTATATGTAGAAGATGTCGAAAAAACAATTGCGTTTTATAAAAAAGCATTTGGTTTTCAAAAAAAATGTATAACTCCAGAAGCTGATTATGGCGAACTAATTTCGGGTGAGACTACAATTGCTTTTGCTTCAAACAATTTAGGGCATTCAAATTTCAAAAAAGGATTTCAAAAATTAAGTCTAAGCAATATTCCCACTGGAGTTGAAATGGCATTTACAACACAAACTATTGAAACAGATTTTAAAAAAGCAATAGCATGTGGAGCAGTTGAGTACGAACCAATAACTCAAAAACCTTGGGGACAAAAAGTAGGCTATTTAAGAGATGTTAATGGATTTCTCATTGAGATTTGTACACCTATAACAAACTAACACTATTTATAGAAACAAAAAACAACCCAATTACCACGACTTAAACCCCAATACCCAAAACCTAACACCCAAAAACCAATTACCATAGACCTAACAGACTACATAAAACTCGTCTTTACAGACTACACACTAAGAACCATAACCTTAGGTACTGCCATTTTGGGAGCAGTTTGCGGTATGCTCGGTAGTTTTGCCGTACTTAGAAAGCAAAGCTTACTTGGAGATGCTATATCGCACGCTGCATTACCAGGTATAGCAATTGCCTTTTTAATAACAGGAGCAAAAGATAGCAATACCTTATTGTTAGGAGCTTTAATAAGTGGCTTAATTGGCACATTTTGGATTCGTGGTATTGTTACAAAAACCCATTTAAAATCCGATACGGCTTTAGGTTTAATCTTATCCTTATTTTTTGGGTTTGGTATGCTGTTATTAACCTTTATACAACGACAACCCAATGCCAATCAAGCAGGTTTAGATAAATATTTGTTTGGCCAAGCCGCAACTTTAGTAGAAAGCGATGTTTGGATGATGGCAATTGTAACAGGTATATGTTTGCTAGTTATGCTAACGTTTTGGAAAGAGTTTAAAATTTTATTATTTGATGCAGATTACACAAAAACACTAGGTTTTAATACCAAATTTATAGATATTTTAATTACTAGCTTTATTGTATTGGCTATAGTTTTAGGGCTTCAAACTGTTGGAGTTGTTTTAATGAGTGCTATGCTTTTAGCTCCAGCTGCTGCTGCAAGGCAATGGACAAATAGCCTTTCTGTTATGGTATTTTTAGCGGCAGTATTCGGTATTTTTTCTGGTGTTTTTGGTACCGCAATAAGTGCAAGCCAAAATAACCTTTCTACTGGGCCAGTTATTGTTTTGGTGGCAGGTGTATTTGTGGTGTTTTCATTTGTTTTTTCGCCCAGTCGCGGTTTGCTTTTCAAACAAATTCGGCTTTTAAAAAATCGCCGTGATTTAGAGTTACACAAAACCTTAGCTTTTATGCATCAGATTGCAGAAACGCATCATAATATTTCGCATCCGCATACAATTAAAATACTGAATAATTTTCAAGGTTATACCAAGAGCACACTTCAAAAATTAGTAGATAAAGGATATGTAACTATAGATGGAACCATGTGGAGTTTAACAGCTCAAGGTTATAAAACTGCCGAAAACTTGTACAGTCAACAAAACGAAATCAAATGAATGCGCAAATAGAAATACAACTTATAGCAAGTGTAGTTGCTGTTGCTTGTGCCATACCTGGTACGTTTTTGGTACTGCGTAAAATGGCAATGATTAGCGATGCTATTAGCCATTCTATATTACCAGGCATTGTGGCTGGGTTTTTTATTACACACAATTTAAATTCGCCATTACTTATTTTTTTAGCCGCCTTAACAGGTATTATCACAGTGGTTTTAGTAGAATATATTCAAAAAACAGGTCTAGTAAAAGAAGATACAGCTATTGGTTTAGTGTTTCCTGCATTGTTTAGCATTGGTGTTATTATGATTGCAAAAAATGCCAACGATGTACATTTAGATATCGATGCGGTTTTACTAGGCGAGTTAGCATTTGCACCTTTTGACAGATTACGTATTGGTGGCACAGATGTTGGTCCAAAATCGCTTTGGGTTGTAGGCACTATTTTAGTAATTACAGTAACGCTATTAATTGCCTTTTTTAAGGAACTGAAAGTCAGTACTTTTGATAAAGGTTTAGCGGCCTCTTTAGGGTTTTCGCCAGCGCTAATTCATTACGGATTAATGTCTGTATCCTCAATAACTACCGTTGGAGCTTTTGATGCTGTAGGAGCTATTTTGGTTGTTGCGCTTATGATTGCGCCTGCTGCTGCTGCGTATTTGCTAACCACAAATTTAAAGCAGATGTTGGCATTAGCGATTGGCTTTGGTATTTTTAGTGCCATTTTTGGGTATTGGGTTGCCCATTGGTTAGATGCTTCAATCGCTGGTTCTATAACAACAGTATTGGGTTTGGTGTTTTTGTTAGTTTATTTATTTGCACCTACAAAAGGAGTAATTGCTGTAATGTATAGAGAAAAACAGCAACGAATAGAGGTTTCTTTACTTACATTTCTTTTACATTTAAAAAACCATGATGAAAAATACGAACGTCATGTAAATCATCTTAATGAGCATATTAATTGGCAAAAAGTACGTTCTAAAAGTGTATTAGATTTAGCTCAGAAAAATAATATGATTGCTATTGAAAACCATATAGTTTCACTCACGGAAAAAGGAAATTCATTTACCTCTAAAGCAATAGACTATATTATTACAAACGAGGATGCACAAATTGAAGATATGAAAGCAGATTTCTTCTTGTTTAGAGGGTAATAATGCTATCACAAGAAAATTTAAAATGTGCCTATAATTAGGTGTTTTTTTTCAGTCATAGTTCAATATAAAATACAACCGTAGCAAATGCTATGCTTAAAGGTTCTATTTCATCTCAACAAAAAATAATTCAAATTACATTCAACATTTTAAAACTATTTTGGCAATACCATTTTTGCATTGAAATTACTGTAAAACAAAACGATGATTTTTTTCTTTATTTGAAACAGAAAACCAAACTTATAGACTTGAAGCTCAGAGATTTGCTTTGAATACAACTTTTTACGAAGAAGATTTCTTTTTTCAACAGAATTTTAATGGCAACCGCAACCATCATCATCATTACCACAAGCTTTGCGCGATTTCTTTTTGGGTTTCCATACAAATTTACGGACCAAAAAAAGCAACGCTATACCTAATGCTAAAAAAACTAATATATTTTGAATTACTGTGTTCATTCTCAACGACATCTTCCCAAAGGACTAACTCTCTATTTTAAAACCTGAAAAGCAATTAAAGCGACAATATAAGCAAAAGCCGTCATTATAACGAGTTGGTATGTTGGCCATTTCCAGGAGTTGGTTTCGCGTTTTACAATAGCCAACGTACTCATACATTGCATAGCAAAAGCATAAAATAATAATAGCGAAATACCAGATGCAAAGGTAAATAATGGCCCACCAAGAATGGGGTTAACCTCACCAGCCATTCGGTTTTTAATAGTGTCTTCATCGTCGCTACCTACACTATATATTGTTGCTAATGTGCCAACAAAAACTTCGCGCGCTGCAAAAGAACTTACTATGGCAATTCCTATTTTCCAATCGTAGCCCAAAGGTCGTATTGCGGGCTCAATAGCGTGCCCTGCTATACCAATAAAAGAATGTTCTAATTTATAAGATGCTATTTTTTGTTGTAATGCTTTATCTGTTATATTTTTTGAAGCGTACTGTTCTGTAACAATGGTTTTGGCATTATTAAAATCTTCACTAGGACCATACGATGCTAAAAACCAAAGTACAATAGATATAGCAAGTATAATTTTACCAGCACCAAACACAAACGATTTTGTTTTTTCTAAAACGGTTAGTGCTACGTTTTTAAACATTGGTAGTTTGTAATTAGGCATTTCTACAACGAAGAAGGTTTTACTTTTTAGTTTTAGAATTTTATTTAAAATCCAAGCCGATACAACGGCTGCACCAAAACCTATAAGGTAAAGCAGCATTAAGGTTAACGCTTGGTAGCTTAATCCTAAAATTGTTCCTTCAGGAATAACTAAAGAAATTAGTATTAAATATACAGGTAGCCTTGCTGAGCAGGTTGTAAATGGTGTAACTAAAATGGTGATTAATCGTTCTTTCCAACTTTCAATATTTCGGGTTGCCATAATTGCGGGTATAGCACACGCAGTACCAGAAATAAGTGGCACAACACTTTTACCGCTTAGCCCAAAACGGCGCATTATTCGGTCCATTAAAAATACCACGCGGCTCATATAACCACTTTCTTCTAAAATGGCGATAAATAAAAACAGAAAAGCAATTTGTGGTATAAAAATAACAATACCACCAAGCCCAGGAATAATACCTTCTGCCAATAGATTAGTAAATGCACCTGTTGGCAAAATAGTTTTTGTCCATTCGCTTAAAGTTGCAAAAGCACTGTCAATAATCTCCATAGGCACTTGTGCCCAAACATAAATTGCCTGAAAAATAGAAAGCAAAATAATTGTAAAAATTAAATAACCCCAAACTTTGTGTGTAAGGATTCTATCTAATTTTATACGTAAATCTTTGGCGGTATTTAAATCTATGGTTTGTCCTTTTTTTAAGGTTTCATTTATAAACTGATACCGTTTTATGGTTTCTTTTTGTTGCAAGCGTTTTAAATCTCCTTTGGCTTTTGTTTTAAAATTTGAAACCGCTTCAATTGTTTTTCTATCGGTTTTACCAAAATTAACATCTTGCGTTATTACCAACCAAAGTTTGTATAATAGTTGGTTAGGAAATGTGGTTCTTAAATTATCAAAATAGGGTTTATCTATAGCCGATGCGTTTAAGCAAGGTTTTACAGAAAGCTCTTTATGGTTAGCAATACAATCCTTTAAATTATCTATGCCATTGTTTTTTCGGGTGCTAATTAAGGCAATTTTAGTTTTGAGTTGCTGCTCTAAGTATGCAATATCTAATGAAATACCTTTGTATTTCATACGATCTGACATGTTAATGGCTAATATGGTTGGTATTTCTAAATCTTTTATTTGTGTAAAAAGTAGCAGGTTACGTTTTAGATTTTCTACATCACTTACAACAACGGCAACATCTGGAAAATCTTTATCATTTTTGTTAAGTAATAATTCTATAACGACATTTTCATCTAACGAAGAGGCATTTAGGCTATACGTACCTGGCAAATCTATAATATGTGCTTTTACACCACGCGGTAATTTGCAGATGCCTTCTTTTTTTTCGACTGTAATGCCTGGGTAATTGCCTACTTTTTGGTTTAAGCCAGTAAGTGCATTAAAAACAGATGTTTTACCCGTATTTGGGTTTCCTATTAAGGCGACATTAATCTGCTTACTCATGGGTTGTTTCTATTAAAATATGAATAGCAGTCTCTTTTCTAATTGCTAAATGAGATCCATTAATATTAAGATACATTGGGTCTGCAAAAGGTGCAACTTGCACAAGTTCTACAACATTACCAGGCAAACAGCCCATTTCGAGGAGTTTTAACGGAATTTCTGGAGCAGAAACATCTGTAATAACACCTTGTTGTCCGCGTTTAAGTTCTGCTAATGTCAAGCTTATTCTTATTTAGATTAATTTTAAAGAAGCAAAAATAAGTGAAAAATTTCAGTGTAAAAAGTCTGGTACAAAGTATTTAAGAGCCCCCAAAATGTTTAAGCGTTTTAATGTCTTCTAACAACTGCTCAATAGCTTCTGGGTTGGTACCATCGTAAAACCCTCTAACCTGCCTTTTTTTATCTATAAGCATAAAGTTTTCGGTATGTATCATGTCGTACTTATCGCCATTACCATCGGTTTTTACGGCCAAATAGCTTTTGCGAGCAAGTGCATATATTTGCTTTTTATCGCCAGTAACGAGATTCCATTTTTTATCATTAACTCCTTTTTTTAAAGCGTATTTTTTTAGTTGTGCAACACTATCAATTTTTGGAGTTACAGAGTGAGATAAAAGCAAAACCTCATCATCATCAATAAACTTTTGTTGAATCTCATACATGTGGCTCGTCATAATTGGGCAAATTGTAGGGCAAGTTGTAAAGAAAAAGTCGGCAATATATATTTTATCCTTGTAATCGTTTTGGGTTACGGTTTTACCATTTTGATTAGTTAAACTAAAATCTGCAATTTTATGGTATTTCTTTTTATGCTGAATAGTGCTATCTACCATTTCTTCGTTTACCATAGCAGGCTGATAAATAGGTAAAGGCTGCTTAACATTAAGCGCATTGTATATTAAACTCATAATTATGAGACATACGATTGAAAAGAAAATAGCGAATTTTTTGTATCCTTTAAAAAACGAGAGAAATGACATTATAAATGTATTATAATTTTGAAATACAAAAATACAATTTGATCCAAATAGCTTTACTCTTTTTAACATAAAGATGAGGATTAAGAACGCAGATATGTAAAACCTAATTAAAAATACACAGAATGTAAAAACAATAGTTTTCTAAATGTCTTTAAAAGCTTACTTTTGTGAACTGAAATTTGAAAAATAATACATGGAGTTTGTTATAAAAGTATCTCAATTTTTACTTAGTTTATCACTACTTATAGTGCTACACGAACTTGGGCATTTTATCCCTGCAAAATTATTTAAAACCAGAGTTGAAAAATTTTACCTCTTTTTTGATGTAAAATTTTCACTCTTTAAAAAGAAAATAGGTGATACTGTTTACGGCATAGGTTGGTTACCTCTAGGCGGTTATGTTAAAATATCTGGTATGATAGACGAAAGTATGGATAAAGAGCAAATGGCTTTACCACCACAACCCTGGGAGTTTCGTTCTAAGCCAGCTTGGCAACGGCTTATTATAATGCTTGGTGGTGTTACAGTAAACTTTATTTTGGCTTACTTTATATATGTAGCTTTATCTTTTACTTATGGAGACACAGATATAACCAATGATAGTATTAGCGATGGCTATTGGATTGAAAACAAACTACTCCTAGATGTTGGCTTTAAAACTGGAGATAAAATTTTAGCCATAAACGGAGAAGACATAAGTACGTATAACGATGTTAGAAAAAGCATTGTAAAAGGAGAAAAATATACTGTAAATAGAGGTGGTACTATTAAAGAGATTATACTGCCAAAAGATTTTTTAGGGCAATTATCGTCTGCAGAACGAAAATTTGGCACCTTTAAACTGAGAGTACCTTTTATGGTTGCAGGCATACCAGATTCTTCTTTAAATAAAAAAGTAGATTTAAAATTAGGTGATATTCTTTTGAGTATTAATGGCAACGAATTACGTTATTACGATCAGTTAAAAACTAAATTGTTAGCGTACAAAAACCAATCTGTAACTGCTACTTTTTTGAGAGGAGATAAAAAAATAGAGAGACAACTTAGTGTAGATGGAGATGGCCGTTTTGTAATTAATCCTGCAACACACAACTCAAGATTTAGTGAGTTGGGCTACTTTAAAATTATACATAAAGATTATACATTTTTAGAAAGTTTTGGTGGTGGAGTAGAAAAATTTAACAACCAAGTAACAGATTACTTTGGTCAATTAGGAAAAATATTTAATCCAAGTACTGGTGCTTATAAAGGTGTTGGCGGTTTTAAAGCTATTTTTGATGTTTTTCCTTCCGTTTGGAGTTGGGAAGCATTTTGGGGCTTAACGGCCTTTTTATCTATTATGTTGGCTATATTAAATTTATTACCAATACCAGCGTTAGATGGTGGGCATGTTATATTTTTACTTTACGAAATAATATCTGGCCGTGCGCCAAGTGAAAAGTTTTTAGAACGTGCGCAAATGGTAGGTTTCTTTATATTAATAGCTTTGTTATTATTTGCTAACGGCAATGATATATTTAAAGCATTTAGCTGATAATAAAATTTTATATTTCACTAAAAAAAATAAAAATTAGTTTTGCAAAATTTAAAATATATATTATATTTGCACTCGCAATTAGCGAAAACCTTCCTCTTTAGCTCAGTTGGTTAGAGCATCTGACTGTTAATCAGAGGGTCCTTAGTTCGAGCCTAAGAAGAGGAGCAAACAAAGCCATTACAATAGTAGTGGCTTTTTTGTGTTTTTTTGTCTGCAATACTTCTAAGCGATTTTTAAC
>JBMYXP010000072.1:0-10271 GCA_049608525.1 Winogradskyella sp. | reverse complement strand
GTACCTTCATAAGTAATTACACTTTCTAAATTCATAGAATGACGCATAATGCTGTATTCGCCAGAAATTCCCATTCCACCAAGCATTTGTCTGGCTTCTCGTGCAATAGTAATTGCCATATCTACATTATTTCGTTTAGCCATAGAAATTTGAGCAGAGGTAGCAGTACCGTTTTCGCGCAGTACACCAAGTCTCCAAGTTAATAACTGTGCTTTAGTAATTTCGGTAATCATCTCTGCTAATTTTTTTTGTTGCAGCTGAAACTGACCAATAGGCTTACCAAATTGCATACGTTCTTTACTGTAGCGCAATGCGGTGTCGTAGCAATCCATTGCAGCACCAATAGCACCCCAAGCAATACCAAAGCGTGCCGAATCTAAGCACCCAAGTGGAGCACCCAAACCAGATTTGTTTGGTAATAAGTTTTCTTTTGGCACTTTTACGTTATCAAAAATAAGTTCACCAGTGGCAGAAGCTCTAAGTGACCATTTGTTGTGTGTTTCGGGAGTTGTAAAGCCGTCCATACCACGTTCTACAACAAGACCATGGATACGGCCTTCTTCATTTTTTGCCCAAACTACGGCAATGTTACAGAACGGAGCGTTAGAAATCCACATTTTAGCACCATTTAAAAGGTAATGATCTCCCATATCTTTAAAATTGGTTACCATGCCACCAGGGTTACTTCCATGATCTGGCTCGGTTAAACCAAAAGAACCAATCCACTCACCAGAAGCTAATTTTGGTAAGTATTTTTGGCGTTGTGCTTCATTACCATATTTCCAGATAGGATACATTACTAAAGACGATTGTACTGAAGCTGTACTACGTACGCCAGAGTCTCCTCGTTCTATTTCTTGCATTATTAAACCGTAAGAAATTTGATCTAAACCAGCACCACCATATTCTTCGGGAATGTAAGGCCCAAAGGCGCCAATGTCTGCTAATCCTTTTATAATAGATTTTGGAAATTCTGCTTTTTGTGCAGCCTCTTCTATAATTGGTGACACATCGCGCTTTACCCATTCTCTGGCAGCATCTCGGACTAATTTATGTTCTTCAGTTAATAACTCGTCTAAGTTATAATAATCTGGTGCTTCAAATAAATCTGGTTTCATAGTATTTGTTTACAAAATTTAAAACAAAAATAACGAAAACCTTTACATTGCCCAACTAAGCTATTACATTTTCAGGTAAAAATCTTTAGTAAGGTTAGTGTAATTTTGTGTGTATTTGTGTCTTTCAGTTTCTATAATTAATTGCTCCGTTTTAATTTTATGTTTTTGAAATGAAAATTCTAATAAGCTTCGTTTAATTTCTGTATCTGTTCGGCCTTTTACATGGCATATACGATTTGGGAATAACCCAACTTTTAATGCTAAGGCAATAAAATTTAATTCTTCTTTGTAAGGAATTACAACAGAAAATAACCCCGTTTTTGAGAGTAAATTTGAAGCAGCAAAGACTAAATGTTCAAAAGGCATAGCATCGTTAAAACGTGCTAAATCTCTTGCTTTGCTGTCGGTTTTAAAATCTTCAGAATAAAAAGGTGGATTACAAATAATGAGGTTGTAAGTGTCTTCAATTTCTTCTACAAATTCTAGTAATGAGGCATGGTAACAAAATAGACGATCTCCCCAAGGTGAGTTTTCAAAATTAGCTGTACATTGCTCATAGGCTTCTGCATCAATTTCTAGGGCGTCTATGTTTTGAGCGGTACTGCGTTGTGCCATCATAAGACTTAAAACACCTGTACCAGCACCAATATCTAATACCGAAAAAGGTTTATTTTTAAGAGATGACCATGCGCCAAGTAAAACAGCATCTGTACCAATTTTCATGGCACATTTATCTTGGTTGACTATGAATTGTTTGAATTGAAAAGGTTTGCTCATTGTTATAATATGTTGGCGCAGCTTTAAGTAATGAAGGTTGTTTGCACCTATTCTTCTAAATACAAGTCTATTAAGCCTTCTGGAGTTTTAACTTCAATAGTTTTATTTTTTCTGTCAACGTTAACTATAAATTCGTCATTCATAGGTATCAGTATTTCAATACCATCTCTATCAATTTCAAAGAGCGATTGTGCTGTAGTATCGTTAATTCCTTTTATGGTGCCAACGTTTCCAAAATTTGTATCTTTTATATTGAAACCAATGACTTCGTGAAAATAAAACTTGTTGCCTTCTAGTTTTGGTAAAATCTCTAAGGGTAGATATAAATGGGTTTTCATTAAGGCATCTGCATCAGCCTCTGTATTAACATCTTCAAACTTTAAACGTAATAATTCAGATTTATGTAATTGCGAGGATTCAACAAAAAAAGGAACGAGATGACCTCTTAGATCAATAAATATGGCATCTAAATTTTCATATAAATTAGGTTCATCGGTATCTAATTTGGCAAGTAGTTCTCCTTTAAAACTGTATTTTTTTACAATTTTACCTAAATAAAAACAATCTTCTTTTTTCATGACAAATTTTATGGGTCTCAAATTTAGTTAAAACGATGTATTTTAGTGCATCTTGCTTAGTTTCTAAAATTTTTGACATGGGTTTGACGGATTTTCACGAATTTATGGTGTTAAGTATTCGTTATTTTACGAAGCAGACTTTTAGTCTGCAAACCAAACTTATGGACTTATAAATCATGGCGGTTTAGTTGTTCGCCTTGTACGTATTTCAGTTTTTTTGAAATTTTAGTGTTGTACCAATTTTATTTTAAATACGAATTGGTCGAAGTTATAAATATAGTGTAAACCTTATTTTTACGAGGGTTAATATTTAAAAACTTTTTTTGGTTTTGTGTAATAATAAAAAACCCTGACATAATAAATGACAGGGTTTAAAAGTATAAAATTAGTATTTTATTCTTCTTCGTTTGTTGCTGTATCTTCAGTTGCTACTTCTTCAACAACAGGTGCAGCTGCTGCAATACGTGCCTCATTTACTGCTTTTTCTGCTTCAAAAGCTTTCGCTTTAGCTGCTTCATCTGCTTTAGATAAGTCATCTGATTTAGCTTGTACTTTAGACTTTTTTTCTTCTAACCAAGCATTAAACTTTGTTTCTGCTTGCGCTTCCGTTAAAGCTCCTTTTCTAACACCACCAGCTAAATGATTTTTTAGCATAACTCCTTTGTAAGACAAAATTGCTTTTGCCGTATCTGTTGGCTGTGCTCCGTTTTGTAACCATTGTACGGCTCCATCAACGTTTAAATCTATAGTTGCAGGGTTTGTGTTTGGATTGTAAGCACCTAGTTTTTCTAAGTATTTACCATCTCTTTTAGCGCGAGAATCCGCAGCTACGATCCAGTAATAAGGTTTTCCTTTTTTACCGTGTCTTTGTAATCTAATTTTTACAGGCATAATAATTAATTAGTGAGGTTCTCGACCTCTGTTATTAATGAGGGCGCAAAGATAAATATTTTTTTTAATTATTATTACTTTATTTAGATTTACGCAATATTAAAAATTATTATACTTTTGACTTCCTTGTTTCATTATATTTGAAGCAAAGATAATACGCTTTTAAAAAATGAAAAAACTTATCCTCTTAACGCTAATTGCATTTACTGTTTTTAGTTGTGGTGACGAAATAGAATTTAACTCACCTTTTTTTCAAGGAGATCGCGAATACCAGCTTTGGAGAGCTGATGCGTTTTCTGCAACTATAGATGCTAACGGGTTTTTAACCATTACAGGCGCAAATGGAGTAGAAACTGTTAATTTAAGAGTGCCTTCGGTTGTTGAGACTACTTTTACAGTTGGTGATGTAGATGCTATAGAAGCAGAATATATTGATGGTTTTAATACTACATACTCAACCAATAATAGACCAGATGGCAGTGTGTCTATTTACCCAGAATTGGGAGAGATTATTATCAGTGAGATCGATGTAGTTAATAGAACTTTTAGTGGTGAGTTTCGGTTTTTAGCTTTTAACCAAGCAGGAATAGCTTCTGTAGGTTTTAATAAAGGTGTGTTTTATAAAGTACCTTTAATTGAAGGTGAATTTCCTGCAAACCCTATTGTGTGTTCAGATACGCAAGCAAATTCTGATACTGCAAGATTAGCTTACGAGGCCACGCTAGACGAAGATTTAGAGTTTATAGATAGTGCTGCTTATGCAACTGCTTGTGCAAATTATATCACAGCTTTAAACAACCAACGTAATTATTGTGGTGATGTAGATGGAGCATTACAAGATATAATAGATTCTTTAGGAAGTTGTGATTTGCCTTGCGAGCATGCCACTGCAAATAGAGTAGAAGCTCAAACCCAATATAATAATGCTACTGCTGCAACTTATATTGCTTTGTGCGCACAATATCAATTCTATCTTGAAGCGCAGATTGAGTTTTGTACAGACGAAGATGGTAGTATTCAAACTGAAATAGATATGTTAAACTGTGCAGATGATGATGCCGATGGACTTGCTAACGTTTATGAAGATTTTAATGTAAATGGTGATTTTAATGATGATGATACAGATGCAGATGGAATAGCAGATTATTTAGATACTGACGATGATAACGATGGTGTTTTAACAATAGATGAACTGATGTTTGATGCTAGCGGAAACCCAATAGATACAGACGGTGATGGACTCGATAACTATTTTGATGCAGATGATGATGGTGATGGTGTTTTAACCATAAACGAGGATATAAATGGTGATGGAGATCCTACAAACGACGATGTAGATGGTGATGGCATACCTAATTATTTAGATGATGATGAATAATTAACCTTCTTCTTTACGAAAATATAATCTATATGGGATTTAGAAATAATGAAAATATATTAACAAAAAAATGCTCTGAGACATCAGAGCATTTTTTTTGTTAATTCTGTAATGTTTTATAGATCACATTTTTTTAATCTCTAGACATAAAGATTCTTAAAATATACCAAAATAAAAGCATTACCGAAGCAAAAATACCTAAGGCAGCACCAACGTATTGCTCTTCTGTATAGTCATACTTTACTTTAGAGGTTTGGTACAATATTGCAGCACCTGCAAAAACAACCATACCAACAGAAAACCATAAGCCTAGGTTAAAACCAAAAATTGTACCTGCAACAATTAAGCCTATCGCTATAAAACTTGCAATCACTAAACCTGTTTTTAAAAACGAAAAGTTTTTGTTGGTCATAAACACAATAGCAGTTAAGCCACCAAATAATGAAAGTGTAACTATGGCAGCTTGTGTTATCATGGTTGTACCTGTAGAAGACTCGGCAGCTATGTATATTAATGGTAAAAAAATTATAGCTTCAAGTAGAACATATAAGCCTAAGCCTAGATATTGGGTTTGCCTAGATGGGTTGTGTGCTAATTTATCTGCCATTGTACTACCAACCCAAAACAGCCCTAAAACAATAAGCCATGAAAAATTATTGGCAAACATGAGGTTAATTAAAGAGATAACAACATCTTGAAACATGGTAATAAAAATATATTCCACTAAAATAAATGCGAGTATTGCATAGGCAACATGGGTGTACGTTTTGCGATAAAATGCCGCTTTTTTAATGTCGTCTAAATGTCCAACTAAAATTGAACTTTGAATTTGATTTTCCATAAATTATCTTCGATTTAAAAATATACTCACAAAATATAACAATGTAGCCAAAGAACCAAGTGCTGCAACTAAATAAGTTCTTGCTGCCCATTTTAAAGCATCTTCTGCGCCTTTGTATTCTTCTTGCGACACCATGTTTTTATTTTTCAGCCAAGCTAAAGCTCTATTACTTGCATCATATTCTACAGGTAAAGTGATAAAAGTGAATGCAGTAGTAACTGCAAAAAGTGTAATGCCCAATAAAAATATTCCATTGCCAAAGGCTGTGCCAGATGCAGACAACACTAAGCCAGCCATAATTACAATGTTTGATAGTTTGCTGCTTATGTTTACGGCAGGCACAATGCTAGATCTCATTTTTAACCATTTATATGCCTGCGCATGTTGTACGGCATGCCCAACTTCGTGTGCTGCAACTGCGGCTGCTGAAGCATTACGTTGATTGTAAACAACGTCACTAAGGTTAACAGTTTTGTTTTTAGGGTTGTAATGATCCGTTAACTGGCCTGGAGTAGAAATGACTTCTACATCATAAATACCATTATCGGCTAACATTTTTTCAGCTATTTCTCTTCCACTCATACCATTACGAAGATGTATTTTTGAGTAGTATTGAAATTTCGATTTTAATTTATTGCTAACATAAGAGCTTACCAAAAAAATAGCCCCTGCTAAGATGTAATATCCCATCATAATTTTAAATATTTTAGTAGTGTAAATTTAGTAAATGAATTGCAAAAAATGCGCCAAATTTTAACTGCGTAATTTTGTCAGTATTATTGCAAAAAGTAAGTGTTTAAAAAATGCATTAACGATGGTCTGCGTGCATAACTTTCCTTTATACCTTTAATAATCTCTGAAACTTCTACATCTCTTTTTTTAAGTTTAATAATAGTTTCGCAGACTTCTTTATAATAAGACTTACCTTTGTTGTATTCTAAAAAGGTGTTAATATTAGTGTTAAATGTTTTTAATATTTGGTCTTCATATTGAGGTAAAAGTTTGTCTAAATGTTTGTCTTTAAATGGGAGCAAATCAATTCGCCAATGATAGGTGTTATTGTCTTCAGAGACGCTTTTTAGAAACTCATCCATTAAGCCTTCGATAAGGTAAATTTCTTCTAATTTATTTTTATTTTTAATTTTAGATAATAGTAATGGAAGTTGTTTTTTCCAGTCTTCATCAGTAAATTGTTCTTTGTGTATGGTATAATACTTTAAACTTTTAACAGGGTCGTTGATATTAAGGAATACTATTGCAGAATTTGTTATTACACCTTCAGCATCGTTAGTTTCTTCTGCAATAAATAATAATTTTTTATACCAGTTAATTAAAGTATTATAATCGTCTTCGTTAACTTTTACACCTTCTTCAATGAGTGTTTTTGCTTCTTGGTATTTTTTGTTTTCTATGAGTTGCTGGTATATTTTTTCTCTAAAAAGTGGAATTGCTGAGTTGTTTACTAAATACGTTTTGGCTGCTTCTTTGCCATCATACTTTTCAATTAAAGTATTAAAGACTAAGTAATACTCTTGTACTTTGTACGTTCTTTTTATATTTTCTTCTAAAAAAGCAACTAATTTTTCTTTTTCTGAAATGCTAGAACTTGCTTTAGCGGTTAATTTTAGTAGTGTTACTTCATAGCTAGAAAAAAGTACATATTCTTTTTGTAATAAATTAAACAAGAATGTAAATATGTGTTTTCTTAATTTTGAAGGAGTAGATGTTTCTTCAATTACAGAAGAAACTTCATCAATTGCTCTATCTATGGCTGTGGTATAATCGCTTACAGAATCAATTGCGGCTAAGAATATATTATTTAACAACACCTCTAATATGGCTTTGCATATGTAAATACCGTTTTCGGTAGCTTTATTTTCAAAATACAATTCGGCTTGGTCTAAATAATTTAGTGCTTGTTTCCCAATTTTATTTGTTGCAGATATGGTTATATAATGGTGTTTAGTATTGGTCTTAATTAGCTTTTTTAAGCTGCTGCTATACAATTTATATAATTCTAATTTTGAAGGACTTTTATGAGATGCAATACTCTCCACATAGTCTTTTATCTCTTTATTAAATTTCATTGAGAATGAAACAATAGTCCTTAATTGCTCTATGGATAAGTTGTTTAATGTGTTTTCGTTACTATCTAAAGCTTTTGTTTTAAGAGCTGTTTTTTTTGATGCTCTTGTTTTGGATTTTTTAAAGTTAAAAATGGCTTTAAATTTTTCGTAATACAAAACGGCAACATGTTTGCAAAATAGCGTTCTATGATTTGGGCATGTACAATTAACATCTATTACGGTATCACCATTACACTTTAATAGGGTTCTGTACTCATTTTCACCATAAACAATAGCTTCTAATATTGAAGGCGAATCGTCAACAACCTCAAACTTATCTTTTTTCCAGTAACTTAATCCATTTTTTAAGTTAGTGGCTGTAAATCTTTTTTCAAAATTTTCAAATGTTGCGCTCATAATTTTACTGTTTTATCCAACAATATTTACAATTTTACCAGGTACTACAATTACTTTTTTAGGTGTTCTGCCATCTAATTGCGCGATTGTTTTTTCGTGAGCCATTACTGTTTTTTCAATAGCGTCTTTACTCATATCCATTGGTAACTCTAATGTAAAACGCATTTTACCATTAAATGAAATGGGGTAATTTTTGCTACTTTCTATTAAATGACTTGCATCAAAAGTTGGGAAAGGTGCAGTTGAAATAGATTCAGAATGTCCTAATTGCGACCATAATTCTTCTGCAATATGTGGAGCATAAGGAGATATTAAAACTAATAAGGGTTCTAAAATGGCTTTGCTTGTACATTTTTGAGCGGTTAACTCATTTACAGCTATCATAAAGGTAGAAACCGAGGTATTAAAAGAGAAATTCTCAATATCCTCTTGTACTTTTTTTATGGTTTTGTGTAATGTTTTGAAAGACCCATCCGACTTCCCCAAAGGGGAAGAGTCAACATAGAAAGCTCCGTTTTCTCCTTGGTGATATAATTTCCATAATTTTTTAAGGAAGTTGTGTACTCCTGTAATACCAGCCGTATTCCATGGTTTGTATTGCTCTAATGGGCCGAGAAACATTTCGTAAAGCCTTAGGCTGTCTGCTCCGTAATCTGCTATAATTTTGTCTGGGTTAACAACGTTATATTTTGATTTGGACATTTTTTCGACTTCTCTTCCTACTTTATAAACGTCATTATCTCTTTCAATTATGTTTCCACTTTCTCCAATAAAAATAGAATTATTATATTCAATTCTCCAATTTTTGAAAGCTTCAATGTCTAATTCATCTGAGGTATTTACAAATGAAACATCTACATGAATTTTATTCAAACCTATTCCAATATATTTAATTATCGACTTAAAATTTGGAAAATTTTTAGCTATTAACTCTCTAATTAATGAAAAATGCGAATACATATTACTCCAGTCTTTATGATCCGATGGTAATGATTCTTTATTTATTATATCGTTAGAAACAAAAAGCCCATTCTTAAACTTTTCTAAAAATTTAATTATTAATTGTTTTGAATCATCAGTAATGGAATCATTAGAAAAGACAAAAGAGTCATGCATATCTTCAAATTTCAATCTATAAACAAAAGCACTAGTCCCAAGTATCATACCTTGATTTATCAACTTTTTAAAAGGCTCGTCAACAGTAACAAAACCTCTATCTTTTAAAAGTTTCACCCAAAAACGTGAGTAGAGTAGATGACCAGTTGCATGTTCTGCACCGCCAATATATAAATCTACATTTTCCCAATACTTAAGGGCATCTTCACTTGCAAAATTTTCTTCTCTATTAGCTGCATCTTCCATATAACGGAAAAAATACCAAGAACTGCCTGCCCAACCTGGCATGGTGTTGAGTTCTAAAGGAAAAACAGTTTTGTTATCTATTAACTCATTACTGACTACAGCGCACTTTTTTACGTCCCAAGCCCAAACATCTGCACGTCCTAAAGGTGGTTCGCCTGTTTCGGTTGGTAAATACTTTTCTACTTCTGGTAGCACAATAGGTAAATGTGCTTTGTCTATCATTTGTGGCATGCCATTGACATAATACACTGGGAATGGCTCGCCCCAATAACGCTGACGAGAAAAGACGGCATCTCGTAAACGGTAATTGGTTTTGCCTTCGCCTTGTTGTATGTTTTCAAGCTCATAGATGGCTCGTTTGCTTGCTTTTTTGTAGTTCATGCCGTTTAGGAAATCACTATTGGCAATTTTTACATTGTCTTTTGAAGCATAAGCTTCTTCAGAAATATCTACACCTTCAAAAATGTTTGGAATTTCAATATTAAAATGCTTAGCAAAATCATAATCACGTTGGTCTCCACAAGGTACAGCCATAACTGCGCCTGTGCCGTAACTTGCAAGTACATAATCGCCAATCCAAATCGGAACAGGTTTTTTGGTAAATGGATGTTCTGCATACGCACCTGTAAACACACCAGAAATGGTCTTTACATCTGCCATACGATCGCGTTCGCTTCGTTTTGCGGTTTGTGCTATATAGGCTTCAACGGCTTCTTTTTGCTTTGGTGTTGTTATTTGGGATACGAGTTCGTGCTCTGGTGCTAATGTCATAAAGGAGACTCCAAATATGGTGTCTGGTCTTGTGGTAAAAACGTCTATCCCCTTAATCCCCAAAGGGGAAAC
>JBMYXP010000071.1:0-10750 GCA_049608525.1 Winogradskyella sp. | reverse complement strand
TCTTCTTTTTCTAAAGATTGCCCTAAACGTTTAAGAATGGTGTCTATTTTTTCTTGATACCCTAAAACGCGGCCGTTTGTAGAAATAAATTCGGCTTTATTAAAAGCTTCGCCAAAACGTTTTGCCGCTTTAGTTACCTCTTTATTTATTTTTCCTTCAATTTTAGCACAATAATCTTCAATTAAAACATCTGCTCGGTAACGTTTTTTTGAGTCTTTATTGTCTATTAAAGGATCGCTAAATGCATCTACGTGGCCAGAGGCTTTCCAAGTGGTTGGGTGCATAAATATTGCAGCATCAATGCCTACAATATTATCGTGCATTTGTACCATGGCTTTCCACCAGTAGTCTCTAATGTTTTTCTTTAATTCTGCTCCGTTTTGTGCGTAGTCGTAAACTGCACTTAGTCCATCGTAGATTTCACTACTTTGAAATACGTAACCATACTCCTTTGCGTGAGAGATTACTTTTTTAAATTGATCGTCGTTTGCCATGTTACAAAAATATAAAACCGCTTAAACTAATAGCCTAAAATTTTAAATTTATGATGCTAAGTGTTTTTGTTGTATTTTTTAGGTTTAATACTAAAAAATGTTTTTAGACCTTTTAGCTCTTTTTTTTCCTAAAGTTTGCGAAGCCTGTAATAATGCGTTAACAGATGGCGAGCTTGTTATATGTGTGAATTGCAGACATAATTTGCCGGTTACTAATGTTCATTTTGAAAACTCTGAAACTGTAAAAAAAGTGTTGTACGGACGCGTAATGTTAGAGCAAGCGACGTCTCTTTTGCATTTTTCTAAAAAAGGATTGGTGCAACAACTTTTGCATAATTTAAAATATCGAGGACACGAACACATTGGGGAGTTTTTTGGAAAATGGTTAGGGCACGAATTAGCAACTATTGAAGCTTACAAAACCATTGATGTTGTCATACCTGTGCCATTATATAGGACGAGATTAAGACAACGTGGTTACAACCAAGTTGCTAAATTTGGGCAAGAACTCGCAAATGCTTTAGAGGCCGATTATAATGATGAGGTTTTAATAAAAACAAAGGCAACAAAAACACAGGTTTTTAAAGGTCGGTTAAAACGCCATAACGTTGATGACTCCCTGTTTTCTATTACCGATACCAAAACGCTAAAAGACAAACATGTGTTACTTGTAGATGATATTATTACCACTGGTGCCACAATAGAGTCTTGTGCTTTAGTACTGTTAAAAAGTGATAATATTAAGTTAAGTTTGGCAACTATGGCAATTGCCGATTAATTTTTTCGTTTCTTGTTTTTAAAATTGTTTCTTTGTGTTGAACTCGTTGAAACGTTTTAAATCTGCTAAAAAATGACTAATTTTCGCTAGCATTCAAAAAAAGTTTAAATGAGTTCATTAAATCAATTACGATTACATGCGTTTTCAAAATAAATTATTAGTCTTTGTAAGTGTTATTTTATTAACAACAATTGGTTGTGCTAACCGTGGCAGGCCATCTGGAGGTGAAAAAGATATTACTCCGCCAGTGATTACAAAATCTGTACCCCAAAATTTTTCTACTAACTTTAAAGGAGATGAAATAAAAATTTATTTTAATGAGTACGTTAAAATTAAAGATGTACAAAAACAACTTATTATTTCACCGCCAATGGATACCAAGCCCATTATTTATCCATTGGGCTCTGCTAGCGAGTATATTTCTATTAAAATAATAGACACATTACAGCCAAACACCACCTATGCTTTTAATTTTGGTGAAAGTATTGTAGATAATAATGAAGGTAATCCGTACCCATACTACCGATATGTGTTTTCTACAGGTCATACCATAGACTCACTATCTGTAAAAGGTTTTGTGGTAGATGCTTTAAAAAAAGAACCAGATACGTTTGTTTCTGTAATGCTCTATGAGGCAGATTCTACTTACAAAGACTCTATTGTCTATAAAGAAAAACCAAGATATATTACCAATACATTAGATAGCGTTACTACATTTAGCATTGATAATATTAAAGCTGGGAATTATAAATTATTAGCACTAAAAGATAAAAGTAGTAATTATAAGTTTGATCAAAAAGTTGATAAAATTGCATTTAACGAAAGTTTTATTACGGTGCCAGCAGATACAAGTTACAAGCTAAAATTATTTAAAGAGGTTACAAATTTTAAAGCAGAACGACCTAAGCAAGATGGTGAAACTAGGCTTATTTTTCCGTTTGAAGGCGATTATGAGTCTATGCGAATAAAAATTTTAACCGCAACACCAAAAAATTACCAAACACGTGTTATAAAAGACCCAGAAACCGATACATTATATTACTGGTATAAGCCAAAATTAGAGATTGACTCTGCCCTTTTTGTAGTCTCTAATAAAGATTATACAGATACGCTTAAACATCGTTTTAGAACATTAAAAGCAGATTCGTTAAGGCTAAACAAATTAGGGTCTTCGAACCTTAACTTTAATGAAGATTTTAAAATAGGTGCAAATATTCCTTTGGCAAAAATAGATACTTCAAAAATTAAATTAATAGATAAAGACTCTTTAGTTGTGCCTTTTAAAGTGGCATACGATTCTATTTCTAATGTTTATACATTTCCTGTTAAAAAAGAAGAAGGAAAGCGTTATAAATTTACCATGCTACCAGGTGCATTTACAGATTTTTACGACGGTATTAATAAAGACACCTTAAACTATAGTTTTAAAACAAAACTAAAATCTGAATATGGTAATATAAGAGTAAATCTAAGAAACGCAAGTTTTCCTTTAATAGTAGAACTTATAAATAAAAAAGGAGACGTGTTTTATAGCCGTTACACAACCACATCTCCTGTTGTAGATTTTAACAACGTTTTGCCAGGCCAATATCAATTGCGTGTTATATACGATACCAACAAAAACGGTAAATTTGATACGGGTGTTTATCTGCTTGGCATACAGCCAGAACGTGTGAGTTATTTACCAAAATTAGACGAAGTCCGTTCTAACTTCGATCAAATTATAGAATTTAATTTGTTAGATTAAAATGGTCTCTATCATTAAGAAAGTTTAACCGTTCTCTATATTTTTTAATAGGTGCTTTTTCTAAAGTAATTATTTCGGTGGTTTCTTTATTCTTTACTATTGTATCTATCTTGTTTCCTAAAACATCGTAAACCGCAGAATGCCCTGGGTAACTGTAGTTATTACCATCTAAGCCTACACGATTTACACCAATACAATAACTCATGTTTTCTATGGCTCTTGCTTTTAAAAGTGTGTCCCAAGCATTAATTCTTGCCTCTGGCCAATTGGCTACATAAATTAATACGTCATAATTTTCGGTGTTTCTGGCCCACACAGGGAAGCGTAAATCGTAACAAATTAAAGGGCAAATTTTCCAACCGTTGTAATTAAATATTACTTTTTTAGTCCCAGAAGTGTAAACATTATGCTCGCCAGCTAAAGTAAAGGAGTGCCTTTTGTTGTAGGTTGTAATTTCTCCAGAAGGCTCAACACAAACTAAGCGGTTATAAAAATGGTTGTTTTCAGAAATTATTAAACTCCCAATAAGTGCAGCTTGCTTTTCTTTAGCTTTATTTTTTAGCCAATTTATAGTTTCTCCACTCATGGGTTCTGCCATAGCCAACGCATTCATGGTATAGCCAGTTGTAAATAATTCTGGCAAAATTATTAGGTCAATAGGTTTTGTAATTGCATTAATTTTATCGTTTAATAAGCGTCTGTTTTCTTTTGGGTTTTCCCAAATTAAATTAGTCTGTATTATTGCAACTTTTAAAACATGAGCCATTAGTTATAATCTGCTTTTAGTTTTCTCAAGTTTATGGGTGAGTTTTTTTAATTTTTCAAGCCATTTGGCTTCATCATTAGGAGATAGCTTTCCTTTGTTTTTAAGTTTGTTGTATTTGGCTTGTGCTTTTTTTAGGTTGCTTTGAGATTTTTCAAAATTATCTTGAAGTTTCTTTATCTTCTTTAATTCTTTTTCAGCTCGCTTTTGTGCTTTCTCTGCCTTTTTTTGTGCTTTCTCTGCTTTTTTCTTCTCTTTTTGAAGCTTTTGGTTTTTTTTAGTTGCTTTTTCTTGCGCTTTTTTCTTTTCAGAAATTATAGCCGCTTGCCTTAAAATGTCTTGTTGCACTTTAGCGGGCAAGGTTTTTGTAACATCTGTACCTTCTAAAAAGATGATTTCCTTTTTAACGTTGTAGGTTTTTCCGTCTTTTTCTACAACTTGAGCAAAAGAGGTTAACGATAATAAGAAGACTAAAAGTAAGCTGTAATAGTTCATTGTTGTTTTTTTTAATGAGACACTAAAATAAGCAAAAAGTAACATTTAATGCAAAACAAAACAGAAAGACACGACCACATAAAAAAGCATTTTGAGAATTTTCAAAATGCTTTTTAAATCAACTAAACTAAAACGTAATAAAAAGGTCATCTACACAAAGCCTTTTAGTTGTTTAAAGCTAATTAAACAACTAATAAAGCTTGGTGTTTTTTTAAAGGTTTTCATAGCCATTGTTTCCCTTTTTCGTTTAGTAGATGCAAAAAGTGTAAAATGGTTGCGTTATAAAATTGAAAAAAAACAAAATAAGTGGTATTTTAGCTGTTAGAATAATAAAGAAATTTAGAAGAAATGAGTAGTGAAAAAGAAGCAAAGTTAAAAGCACTAAAATTAACTTTAGATAAGTTAGATAAGGCTTACGGTAAAGGAACTGTAATGAAAATGAGCGACCAGGCAATTGTAGATGTAGAAGCTATTTCGTCTGGTTCTTTAGGTTTAGATATTGCTTTAGGGGTTGGCGGCTATCCTAGAGGACGTGTTATAGAAATTTATGGCCCAGAATCATCTGGTAAAACCACCTTAACGCTACATGCCATTGCAGAAGCACAAAAAGCTGGCGGTATTGCTGCATTTATAGATGCAGAACATGCCTTTGATCGTTTTTATGCAGAAAGTCTAGGTGTAGATATAGATAATTTAATTATTTCTCAACCAGACAATGGCGAACAAGCCCTAGAAATTGCTGATAATTTAATTAGATCTGGCGCTATTGATATTGTCGTTGTAGATTCTGTTGCGGCACTAACTCCTAAAAGTGAAATTGAAGGAGAAATGGGTGACTCTAAAATGGGTTTGCACGCGCGTTTAATGTCTCAAGCTCTAAGAAAACTAACAGCATCTATAAGTAAAACCAATTGTACCGTAATATTTATTAACCAACTACGCGAAAAAATTGGTGTAATGTTTGGCAACCCAGAAACGACAACAGGTGGTAATGCGCTTAAGTTTTATGCCTCTGTACGTTTAGATATTAGACGATCTACACAAATTAAAGACAGCGACAGTAATGTAATGGGTAACAAAACCAGAGTTAAAGTGGTTAAAAACAAAGTTGCTCCACCATTTAGACTTGCTGAATTCGATATTATGTATGGCCAAGGAATCTCTAAGGTTGGCGAAATTTTAGATTTAGCTGTTGCTAATGAAATTGTAAAAAAGAGTGGCTCTTGGTTTAGTTATGGAGAAACAAAACTGGGTCAAGGTAGAGATGCCGTTAAGTTATTAATAAAAGACAACCCCGATTTAATGGACGAACTCGAGGATAAAGTACGAACCTTAATAAACGAAGCGAAGCAACAAAGCTAAGTAACAAAGAGAAAATCCTGAAAAAAAATCAGGATTTTCTTGTTTTTAGACGCAACCCTTTTAAACGTTTTGCATCTATACATTAGAAATGCTTGTAATTAATTATGAAAAAATACTTACTACTACTAATATTTATTAGCGCTACTCTTACCTCATGTAGCTTAGATAGTGACGCCCCAACTTTTTACACCGAGATTGTTGCTATTGAAAGTGTAGATTTACCACAAGAGTTTGTGTTTGGAGACACCTACGAAATAGGAATCACTTATAATCGCCCCACAGGTTGTTATATTTTTAACGATTTCTTTTATAACATAAACGAAAACGAAAGAACAATTGCTGTAATAAATACAGTATATACAAATATAGACTGCGTACAAGCAGATGAACCTATGGAGGTTTTTTTTACGTTTCCTGTAACTAGCAATTCTACGTATGTCTTTAAATTTTTTCAAGGTAAAGATGAAAGTGGAGACGATCAATATTATATTGTAGAGGTTCCGGTAGTAGAATAAACGATTAATAAAACCAACTAAATTTGAGTTCAGAACAGCTCATTAAAAACTGTGTTAAAAAAGATGCTAAAGCTCAAAGCCAATTATACAAGCAATATGCAAGTAAACTGTTTTCGCTTTGTTTAAAGTATTCTAAAAACTATGCTGAAGCAGAGGATAATCTGCACGATACCTTTATTACTATATTTAACAAAATAGACCAGTACAATAATAAAGGAGCTTTTGAGGGGTGGTTAAAACGCATTGCAATTAACACATCATTACAACGTTACAGAGAAAACGTTGGTGTTTATGACATTGTTAACGAAGCGCAAATAGAAGATGTTTCTGTAAGTATTGATGATAAAAATGTAAATATTGATTTTTTATTAAAAATCATTCAAGAATTGCCAAATAAATACAGGTTGGTGTTTAATTTATACGTGTTAGACGGCTATTCTCATGTAGAAATTAGTGAATTAATTAATATTTCAACAGGAACATCAAAATCTAATTTAGCACGTGCCAGATTAATTTTAAAAAATAAAATAGAAGATTACAAGTCGAATTTAAATTCGCAAAGTTTATAATAATGAGTAATAAGAAAAATATAGATAGGCTTTTTCAAGAAAAGTTTGAAAATTTTGAAGCGGCACCAAGTAATGCCGTTTGGAATCGTATTTCTAATAGTTTAGAACATAAGAAGAAGAAACGAAGAGTTATAGCAATTTGGTGGAAACTTGGAGGTGTGGCAGCGGTAATTGCATTGTTGCTAACTGTTGGTGTTTCTATGTTTAATGCTACTACCAATTCACAAATCTTACCAATTGTAAATACAGATACTCAAGAAGCCGTAATAAAAAAAGATAGTAGCGTTACTCCTTTACTAATTACAAATACACACTCAAAAACTAATAATAGAATAGAAGATAACCCAAATACCATCACTACTAACAATGCAGGTGAGCCAATAAACACCAACAGAAATCTTCAAAATAAAAAGGCACAATCGCAAAACAGCACTGTAGCAAACAACAGACCAGTTATTAAGACAAAAATGTATGCTCAAAAGCCTAGCAAACAAAAAAATAGAGCGTCTATTGTAGGTATAACAGACCATACGTCTTCAAAATTAAACAAAACAAATGGAGGCGATTTAAAATCTACAACAGGTAAGGATTTGCAAAAAAACAGCACAGTAGTTAACAATGCAAATTCAACACCACCACAAATAGAACATCTCAACAACGACACTAAAAACGATATTAAAAAAGAAGACACTGAAGCTTTAACCAACCCTTTAGGCACTAAAAAATCTGTTATAGAAGCTGTTGCCGAGGGTACTAAAAATAAAGAAAAAGAACAACAAGTCGATAAAAGAAGTCGATGGAGTATTGCGCCAAATGTTGCGCCTGTTTATTTTAGTTCGTTAAGTAAAGACGGCTCTGCTTTAGATAATCAATTTAATAAAAACCCTAAAAGTAGTGCGGTTAATATGAGTTATGGTGTTTTGGGAAGTTATGCCATTTCAAATAAATTAAAAGTGCGTGCTGGTGTTAATAAAGTTAATTTTAATTATACCACATCAAATGTTTACGCATTTACAGGAGCAGATGCTTCTGCTAGAGGAGACGAAGCTCAATTTGAAAATATCACTATTACAAACACTATGGATGCAGTTTCTTTTTTGAGTTCAGAAATTCTAAGTAGAACATCAACTCCAGAGCTATTCAATACCAAAATAGTGGGTAATATAGATCAGCGTTTTGGCTTTATTGAAGTGCCTTTTGAGTTACAATATCAGCTGTTAGATAAAAAATTTGGTGTTAATGTTATTGGAGGTTTAAGCACATTGTTTTTAAATAAAAACGAAATTTATGCAGATATAGATGGTACATCTACAATGGTAGGCGAGGCCAATAATATTAATACTACCAGTTTTAGTGCAAATTTTGGATTAGGTTTAGACTACAAATTATCTAAACAATGGCATATTAACCTTGAACCCACATTTAAATACCAAATGAATACATTTACCAATACATCTGGTGAGTTTAAACCCTTTTTTATTGGTGTGTATTCTGGGTTAAGTTTTAAGTTTTAATACGCTTGGTATCGTTTTTTTGCAGTTCTTTATAGATTAGCGTTCGGGCTTGTTCATTTAAAGCGTTAGTGTCATCAACGGTTAGGTTTTTTGTAGTTATAAACGCATGTATTTTGGCTCTCATTTTGCCTGGGTTTCCACTAAAAAAAGTATAAGAAAACCGTTTTTTGTTATCATAAAACGTTAGAGGCACAACAGGTATTTTATGGTTTATAGCCAAACGAAATGCCCCATTTTTAAACGTGTCTAAAACCACATGTTCCTCTGGCACACCACCTTCAGGAAAAATACAAATACTCAATCCTTGTTTTAAACGACGTTGTGCCCTTAAAAATACAGCTTGCCTGCTTTTAGCGCTACTTCTATCAACTAAGATACAGGTACGTTTATAAAAGAAACCAAAAAGAGGAATTTTAGCCAACTCTTGTTTACCCACAAAAACAAAAGGATTTTTTATAGCCACCAACATTAACATAATGTCTGTCATTGAGGTGTGGTTAGCAATGAGCATATAGCTTTTTTTAGAGTCTAAGGTGTTTTCTTTTTCAACCTTATAGACAAAACCCATACCTATTAAAATAACTTTTGCCCATACTCGTGCCAATTTAAAAAAATACGGATACCACTTTTCTTTAGAAATAGAAATTAATAGCAATGGCAGCATAATAATTATAGGCAATGCTATTAGTATATAAAACCAAATACGATACAAAAGCCAAAACGGATATTTAAAAATTTTCATTACACCAAAACTAAGTAAATAGTTCTACTAAAAAAATTATCTTTGTTTTCTATTCAAAAGATTTAAGTTTAATTTTAAAGCGATGTCCACTTTTGTGGACAGTTATTATGGCAAGATTATTAACAGGCATACAAAGTACAGGCACACCACATTTAGGAAATATTTTAGGCGCAATACTACCAGCAATAGAAAAAGCTAAAGAAGAGGGTAATGATTCATATTTGTTTATTGCAGATTTACATTCGCTTACACAAATAAAGGATGCAAAAACCTTACGAGTAAACACGCACTCTACTGCAGCAGCTTGGCTAGCATTTGGTTTAGATATCGATAAGACCGTGTTTTATAGACAAAGTGACGTGCCACAAGTTACTGAGTTGTCTTGGTATTTAAACTGCTTTTTTCCGTTCAAACGTTTAGAGTTAGCACACAGTTTTAAAGACAAAGCAGATCGTTTAGACGATGTTAACGGAGGTTTATTTACCTACCCAATGTTAATGGCAGCAGATATTTTGTTGTACGACGCTGAGGTAATCCCAGTGGGTAAAGACCAAGAGCAACACATAGAAATGACAAGAGATGTAGCGTCTCGTTTTCATGCTAAAATGGGAGAAACTTTTGTATTGCCAAAAGCAGATATACAAAAAGACACCAAGCTAATTCCTGGTACAGATGGTGCAAAAATGAGTAAAAGTAAAGGCAATACAATTAATATATTTTTACCAGAAAAAAAACTACGCAAACAAATAATGTCTATTGCTACAGACAGCACACCGCTCCAAGACCCAAAAGATTGGGAAACTTGCAACTGTTTTGCTATTTATAGTTTATTAGCTACTGAAGCACAAATTGTTGAAATGAAAGCTAATTACAAAAACGGTGGTTATGGTTATGGGCATGCCAAACAAGCTTTATACGAATTAATTTTAGACCGTTTTGCAACACCAAGAACACGTTACGATTACTACATAAACAACCTCAACGAAATAGATGCCGCACTTGCAAAAGGTGCTGCAAAAGCCAAAGTTGTAGCAGATGCGGTTTTAAAACGTGTAAGAGAAAAGGTTGGGTATTAAAAGAAAAAATCTGTGAGAATTTTTGTAATCTGTATCAAAATTTTTAGAAGCTAAATGCCATAAAGTATGGTGTTTCAACTAGATTTTAGATTAATAAAAGTCGCTTAATAACGTTTTAAATTTAAAATTATGAAGCTTTACTTAGTGCCAACACCAATAGGAAATTTAAAAGACATCACTTTTAGAGCTGTCGATGTTTTAAAAGACGTAGATTTAATTTTAGCCGAAGACACGCGTACATCTGGCAAGCTTTTAAAACATTTTGAAATTACCACACCAATGCAAAGTCACCATATGCACAATGAGCATAAAACGGTAAATCATGTAATTGAAAAACTAAAAGCAGGCCTATCTGTTGCCGTAATTAGTGATGCAGGTACACCAGCAATTTCGGATCCTGGATTTTTATTAGTAAGAGCCTGTGTAGAAAACAATATAGAAGTAGATTGTTTGCCGGGCGCAACAGCTTTTGTGCCAGCCTTGGTAAATAGTGGTTTGCCCAACGACAAATTTGTGTTTGAAGGGTTTTTGCCTGTAAAAAAAGGCAGACAAACCCGATTATTGCTTTTAGCCGAAGAAACTAGAACTATTATTTTTTACGAAAGCCCACACAAATTAATAAAAACGTTAGGGCATTTCTGTGAATACTTTGGTGAAGACAGATTGGTTTCCGTATCAAGAGAGATAACCAAGCT
>JBMYXP010000070.1:0-11494 GCA_049608525.1 Winogradskyella sp. | reverse complement strand
CGTAATTTTTTAGCTACTTGGTAATAAATATAGTGTTGTGCGTAAGCTAAAAATCGAACAGACTTTGAATATTCTAAATTTAAAAATCAAAATATTTGAATCATTCTTTAAACAGATATTGGATACAAAAATAAAATCTGATTTCAAGCCAAATAATTTTATCTATTTCAAAAAAACAGATGAAATCAATAATTGGGGGAAAGAGTTTAACGATTTTTTTAAGTTAAAAGAAACACAAATCGGGAATCTAAAATCAACTAAAGAAGAAAAATATGAAATTGAGACTTATAAGCGTTATGCTGGTTATGAAAGTGAGAATATTAATGGTCTTTTACGAGGAAAAAAAAACAGTTCTATTTCCCGAACTAATAGAAAACAGGATAAAAGCTTTATCCCAAAGCCTTTCAAAATTTAAAATAAAGGACAATTTAATCGTAATTCGTAGATTCCCAAAAACCCAATTTAATCACAAACTGAAAAAAGGAGATTCATTTCTTGAAAATGGGTTTTTAAGCACATCTATAAACCTATTTTCAAGACTTGACAACGAAAGTAATTATAGTCCTATTAACAATGAAATTCTTATGTTATTAAAAGTACCTAAAGAAACTAATGCTTGTTATATTGAGAAAATTAGTAACAAAGGAGAGTATGAGCTTTTAATTCAAAAAGGAAAAAGAATTAAAGTAGAAAAAAATATTAAAATCCTTAACAATCGAATAGTAATTGGAGAAATAACAAACTGAATAAAGCCTACGCACAACACCGAATAAAAAATTAATTGCTGGCTTTTTGCCAATTTACGAAAGTCCTCACAGACTTTCTTGGTCAGTAAATATTCACTAAATTAATTGCTTAGTAACATCAAAAAAAGAAACGTTTTGTTGCGTTAGAATATTGAATCCAAATAAGCTATAATTAATTTGAATTACAAGTTATTATAGCCTAAAAAAAGCCATAATTACAATGCTATTTTAAATACTAATTAGTATTAATTCTCATTACCAATCTATTCCCATTTTTAATTAATTACTCCTTATCTTTGTAGTAGAAAAAAATAAAAGATGGAAACTACTAGTGCTTCAAATGTTTTACCAGAGCGTAAACCCAAATGGTTAAAAGTAAAGTTACCAACAGGTAAAAAGTACACCGAACTTAGAAGTTTGGTAGATAAATACAAACTAAACACTATTTGTACATCTGGTAGTTGTCCAAATATGGGCGAGTGTTGGGGCGAAGGCACCGCAACTTTCATGATTTTAGGAAATGTTTGTACAAGATCTTGTGGGTTTTGCGGAGTAAAAACAGGGAGACCAGAAACCGTAGATTGGGATGAGCCAGAAAAAGTTGCACGTTCTATAAAACTAATGCAAATAAAACATGCGGTTTTAACCAGTGTAGATAGAGACGATCTAAAAGATATGGGAAGCATAATGTGGGCAGAAACTGTAAAAGCAGTACGACGTATGAACTCTGAAACAACACTAGAAACGCTTATTCCAGATTTTCAAGGTATTGAGAAACATATAGATCGTATTATAAAAGTAGCTCCAGAAGTGGTATCTCATAATATTGAAACGGTAAAACGTCTCACAAGAGAAGTAAGAATACAAGCAAAATACGAACGCAGCCTTGGTGTTTTAAAGTATTTAAAGCAACAAGGGCAACGCAGAACCAAATCTGGCATAATGCTAGGTTTAGGTGAAGAACGCGAAGAGGTTATAGAAACATTACACCATTTAAAAGAAAACGATGTTGACGTTGTAACAATTGGCCAATATTTACAACCTAGCAAAAAACACTTACCTGTAAAACGATTTATTACACCAGATCAGTTTGAAGAATTTAAAGAAATAGGCTTAAATTTAGGCTTTAGACATGTAGAAAGTAGTGCTTTAGTCCGTTCGTCTTACAAAGCACAAAAACACATTAATTAAACACAACAATTAATGATTAATATTGCTATAAATGGTTTTGGTAGAATTGGTCGTAGAGTATTTAGACTTGCGCTTCAACATCCAAAAATTTCTGTTGTTGCCATAAACGATTTAGCAGATACAAAAACACTAAGTCACTTATTAAAATACGATAGTATTCATGGAGTTTTGCATAATACGGTTTCTTATGACGAACAGCATATTATCGTAAACACAAAAAAAATTCCGTTATATCAACAATCACATCCAAAAACTATAGATTGGTCGCTAACGCAACCCGATTTTGTAATAGAATGCACAGGTAAATTTAAAACCAAAGTAGCACTTCAGCATCATATTACAAACGGAGCAAAACGAGTTATACTGTCTGTACCACCAACAGAAGATGCTATAAAATCTATTGTTATTGGTGTTAATGATACGAGTATTAATGGTACAGAAAGCATACTATCTAACGCATCTTGCACAACTAATAATGCTGCACCAATGATAGCGTTAATTAAAGCGCATTTTGGTATTAAGGAAGCCTATATTACAACCGTACATTCTTACACAACAGATCAAAGTTTACACGATCAGCCACACAGAGATTTAAGGCGAGCGCGAGCTGCTGGTCAGTCTATTGTACCAACTACGACAGGTGCGGCTAAAGCTTTAACTAAGATATTTCCAGATTTAGCAAATGTTATTGGTGGTTGTGGTATTAGGGTACCAGTTGCCAATGGGTCGTTAACAGATATTACTATTAATGTAAAAAAACAGACCTCTATAGAAGCCGTTAATTTAGTATTTAAAAATGCGGCTAAAAATGAATTAAAAGGTATTTTGGAATATACAGAAGACCCCATAGTGTCTATTGATATTGTTGGTAATTCTCATTCTTGTATTTTTGATGCGCAAATGACTTCTGTAATTGGTAATATGGTAAAAATTGTAGGTTGGTACGATAATGAAACTGGTTATAGCAACCGTATTTTAGATTTGATTATTAAGTTAAATTTTAATCGGTTTTAAAAATGTTGTACACGTTTATATACTAACAAAAAAACGAATTGAGATGGTTACAACTAATCTGTTCAATTTTTATACAAAACAGAAAGCGATTATTTTTACAATAATCGCTTTCTGTTTTAAAATATAGGTCATTGATTTATTTCAATGATCACTCAAAATAGTAATTGGCATTAGTTAACTTTAAATGCTTTTTGCTGAGGAAAATAGGCAACACTACCCAACGCTTCTTCAATACGTAACAACTGATTGTATTTTGCCATACGATCGCTACGCGATGCAGAACCTGTTTTAATTTGTCCGCAGTTTAAGGCAACAGCCAAATCTGCAATAGTATTGTCTTCTGTTTCGCCAGACCTATGAGACATTACAGACGTATAACCCGCATTGTGTGCCATATTTACAGCTGCAATAGTTTCGGTTAGCGTACCAATTTGGTTAACTTTTATTAGAATAGAATTTGCTATACCGTTTTCTATACCACGAGACAAACGCTCTACATTGGTTACAAATAAATCATCTCCTACCAATTGTACTTTATCACCAATTTGCTCAGTTAAATATTTCCAACCGTCCCAATCGTTTTCGTCCATACCGTCTTCAATAGAAATGATTGGGTATTTAGAGACTAGTTCCGCTAAATAATCGGCTTGTTCTTTAGAAGTTCTTATTTTACCCGAAGCACCTTCAAACTTAGAATAATCATAGTTTCCATCAACAAAAAATTCTGCCGCAGCACAATCTAAAGCAATCATAACATCATCACCTAATTTGTAACCTGCGTTACCAACCGCTTTTTTTATGGTGTCTAAAGCATCTTCTGTTCCACCTTCTAATGTTGGTGCAAATCCACCTTCATCTCCTACTGCGGTACTTAAACCTCTATCGTGTAATACTTTTTTTAGATGATGAAAAATTTCTGTACCCATCTGCATAGCATGTGTAAAGTCTTTTGCTTTTACAGGCATAACCATAAACTCTTGAAACGCAATTGGCGCATCACTATGAGAACCTCCGTTTATAATATTCATCATTGGCACGGGTAAGGTATTTGCCGATACTCCACCAATATATCTATACAATGGCAAGCCTAGCTCATTTGCAGCAGCTTTTGCAACGGCTAAGGATACACCCAAAATGGCATTTGCTCCTAATTTAGATTTGTTTGGTGTACCATCTAACTCAACCATCATTTCATCGATAGCATTTTGTTCAAAAACAGAAACCCCAAGTAACGCTTCGGCAATTAACGTATTTACATTTTCAACAGCTTTTAAAACACCTTTGCCCATGTAAGCATCTCCTCCATCGCGTAATTCTACAGCTTCATGCTCACCAGTTGAAGCACCAGATGGCACCGCAGCTCTGCCCATAATACCGTTTTCTGTTGTTACATCTACTTCTACAGTTGGGTTTCCTCTAGAATCTAAAATTTGTCTTGCGTGTACATTAATTATATAGCTCATTAATATGGGTTTAAAATTTAAAAAATCAAATTTACAAAATTGTTACTTATTTAATATATATACCATGTAGAATTACAGCATAACTTATACTATAGTGTTTTAGCAACCTCATCTACTGCTGCAATAGTTTCGTTTAAATCTTCATAGGTTAGAGCATCTGTAATAAACCAAGTTTCAAAAGCACTCGGAGCTATATAAATACCTTTATTTAATAGGCCGTGAAAGAATTTTTTAAACGTATCATTATTCCCTTTAGCAGCCGTTTCAAAATCTATAACTTCAGTTTCAGAAAAATGAACAGAAATCATTGAGCCAATTCTATTTATTGTATGCACAACCTGGTGTCTATTTAAAGCATCTGCTATACCCATATGCAAGTATTTTGTTTTTTCTTCTAGTCTGTGTATTAATCCTTTATCTGCTTTAATAGCTTTAAGCATAGCTAAACCTGCTGCCATTGCTAAAGGGTTACCACTTAATGTACCTGCTTGGTAAACTGGTCCAAGTGGTGCTAAATGATTCATTATTTCATTTCGGGCTGCAAAAGCACCAACTGGTAAGCCTCCGCCAATAACTTTGCCGAAGCAAACTATATCTGCATCTACATTTTTTAACGCTTGCACTCCACCTTTTGCTAATCTAAAACCAGTCATTACCTCATCAAAAATGAGTAATAGGTTATTAGTATCGCATAGCGTTCTTAAACCCTCAAGAAAACCTTCTTTTGGAGGAATACAGCCCATATTACCTGCAACTGGTTCTATAATAATTGCTGCAATTTCATTTTTATTAGCTTCAACTAATTGCTTTACATTTTCTATATCATTATACTTTGCTAATAGCGTATCTTTTGCTGTTCCTTTGGTTACACCAGGGCTATTTGGTGTTCCAAAAGTAACAGCTCCACTACCAGCAGCAATTAAAAACGAATCGCTATGGCCATGGTAACAGCCCGCAAATTTTATGATTTTATCTTTTTTTGTAAACCCTCGTGCTAATCTAATGGCACTCATACAGGCTTCTGTACCCGAATTTACAAAGCGTATTTTGTCTATATTTGGCACCATTGCAGTTGCTAATTCTGCAATTTCAGTTTCTAAAGCCGTTGGCATACCAAAAGAGGTGCCAGCTTTTGCTTTTTCTATAACGGCATCTACAACTGGCGGAAATGCGTGCCCCAACAACATTGGTCCCCAAGAATTTATATAGTCTATAAAACGATTACCATCTTCATCATAGACATAAGCTCCTTTTGCAGATTTTGCAAAAATTGGCGTACCACCAACGGCACTAAATGCTCTAACTGGCGAATTTACTCCACCAGGAATTACGGTTTTAGCGGTTTTAAATAAAGCGCTACTTCTTTGATATAACATAAATTAATTAGGAATAATGAGTATTTGCCCCAAAGCTAAATTATTTGAGGTCATATTATTTAAGTCTTTTATAGCTGTAACTGATGTTTTGTAACGTCTAGAGAGTGAGTATAACGTATCTCCTTTTTTAACAATATGTTTTACAACACCACTACTAACTGGTTTTTCTTCACTACTGTAAGGTCTGCCGAGTATTTCCTCATCATAAGTATAAAGTTGGTAACGCTCTATTAAACTAATAAGTTTTTGTGGGTATTTTTTATCGGTTGCGTAACCTGCAGCTCTCAATCCTTTTGCCCAACCTTTGTAGTCATTTGGTTTTAGTTTGAACAGGTTTGCATAACGCTTTCTTCCTGTTAAAAATTCTGAATGATCTTTAAACGAAGATTCTGCTTTACTGTATTTTCTAAAACACTCTTGCGAAGCATCATCATCATGATAGATTTTTTGCCCTTGCCAACCGTGGCATTTAATACCAAAATGGTTATTGGCTTCAACGGACAAGCGACCCTTACCAACACCAGATTCTAAAATGCCTTGCGCCAACGTTATACTTGCAGGTATTTTAGATTTCTGCATTTCTACCATAGCAATTTGTGCATATAAATTAATATAATCTTGTACTGAAGACGGTATTTTTGTAGGTTTTACAACAGGTGTTTTTAGTTTTGGTCTTTTTGTTTTTACAACTTTTTCTGTCTTTTTAGTGCGTTTGCTAGTTTTAGTAACTACCGTTTTTTTTGAGCCACAACTAAAGGTTAAGGCTAAAAATATAAGACTTATATATACTATTTTGTGTGTCATGGTTTACTTCTCAGAAAAAGGGTTTCTATGTTTAAAAAATTATACGATTAAAGGTAAATTTTTACGTTTCAATCTTAAATTCATGCCTTCAATACCTTGCAATCCGCCTGTATGAATAATTAATACTTTAGAATTTTCTACAAAAAAATTATTTTCTATTAAATTGAATATTCCAAATAGCATTTTACCTGTATAAATAGGATCTAAAGGCACTTTAAAATTTTGCTTAAAATCATTAATAAACGTAATCAATTTGGGTTTTATTTTACCATAACCTCCAAAATGGTAATCGGTGATTAGCTGCCAATTATCTTGTGTTGCAAATTTACGAATATCTTCATTTAAAAAGTCTCCTTTTAATGCCGAAAAACCTAATATTTTTTGATGTGTTTTTGACCCATTAATTACCCCAGAAATTGTGCCACCAGTACCAACACAACAACAGATGTAATTATAAATTTTATCTTCTGGATTTAAAATTTCTTCGCAGCCTTTAATGGCAAACTCATTTGTGCCACCTTCTGGGATTAAATAAAAATCTCCAAACTTTCGCGTTAACTGTTCTAAAAATTCCAAATTGTTTTTTTGTCTGTACGTTTCTCTACTAACAAACAAAAATTGCATACCGCAAGATTTTGCAAACTTTAACGTTGGGTTATCTTCTACACTATGCTCTAACTCCTCGCCTCGTATTACACCTATGGTTTTAAAATTATTTTCTTTACCAGCATAAGCTGTAGCTGCAATATGATTAGAAAACGCACCACCAAAGGTTAAAAGCACTTGCTTTTTTAAACGTTTTGCTTCAATAACATTATACTTTAATTTTCGGTATTTATTACCCGAAATAAAGGGATGCAGCAAATCTTCGCGCTTTATAAAAAGCTGAATATTACGTTCATTTTTAAAAGGAATGTATTGCGTTATTGAAGTTTTAAGTCGATCCATTCAGTTGTCAAAAATAAGGTGTAAAATTACAAAATCGTCGTGTTTTTAAAACCTCTAAATTCGATTCATTTTATAAGCTTCACGTTCAAACGAAATATTTCTGTAAGCTAATTTCTAGGTTTTGTATTGAATTAATCGGATTAAAATTCAATTCCATAGCAAATAAAGTAAGGAATAATAAGCAATTCAATTTATTGTCTTATACCAATCGCAGTAGTTTCATTTCAAAATATAGTGTAATTTACATTATCTTTGTTAAATATGAAGACTTATGTACCAATAGAAGACGGTGATTATTATGTAACACCACAAGGTTACCGCTGCTTTACTGAGCAATACCACTTAAAACGTGGTTATTGTTGCGAAAGTGGTTGCAGACATTGTCCGTATGGTTTTAATCCTTCAACACAACACAATACAAATAAATCTACTTTAAAAAAAAAGTAATGCAAACTACAAACCTATCATTTAAAGATCAAATATTAGAAGGTATCCCTAATGAGTTACCGCGTTTAAAACCTTACGATGTTTCCGTAAACCATGCACCAAAACGAAAAGCTATTTTATCTCCAGAGGAAGAAAAACTTGCTCTAAAAAATGCGTTGCGTTATTTTGATAAAAAACACCATAACCTTTTACTACACGAATTTAAGAATGAATTAGATACTTATGGTCGTATATACATGTATCGATTTATGCCAGATTATAAAATCTATGCACGACCAATTAACGATTACCCTGCAAAATCTAAGCAAGCTGCAGCAATAATGTTAATGATTCAGAACAACCTAGATCATGCCGTAGCACAGCACCCACATGAGCTTATTACCTATGGTGGCAATGGCGGAGTGTTTTCTAATTGGGCGCAATACCGTTTAACACTAAAATATTTGGCAGAAATGAATGACGAACAAACTTTGGTGATGTATTCTGGGCATCCAATGGGTTTGTTTCCATCTCATAAAGAAGCACCACGAGTTGTGGTTACTAATGGCATGATGATTCCTAACTACTCTAAACCAGACGATTGGGAAAAATTTAATGCCCTTGGAGTAACACAATACGGGCAAATGACTGCTGGCAGCTATATGTATATTGGACCACAAGGCATTGTACATGGTACAACCATTACGGTTTTAAACGGGTTTAGAAAAATAGGAAAATCACCAAAAGGTGGCTTATTTGTAACGTCTGGTCTGGGCGGCATGTCTGGTGCACAACCAAAAGCAGGTAATATTGCTGGTTGTATAACGGTTTGTGCAGAAGTAAACCCAAAAATTACACAAGTACGACTAGATCAAGGTTGGATAGATGAAAAAATTACCAATTTAGACGAGCTTGTAATGAGAGTTAAAAAAGCTAAAGCCGAAAAAGAAACCGTTTCCATTGCTTACTTAGGTAACATTGTTGACGTGTGGGAAAAATTTGATGAAGCAAATATCCATATCGACTTAGGAAGCGACCAAACGTCATTACATAATCCTTGGGCTGGTGGCTATTATCCTGCCGATTTAACGTTTGAAGCTGCCAATGCTATGATGGCAAACCAACCCCAATTATTTAAAGAAAAAGTACAAGAAACCTTACGCAGGCATACAACGGCAATAAATAAACATACAGCAAAAGGCACTTATTTCTTTGATTATGGCAATGCTTTTTTATTAGAAGCATCGCGCGCTGGCGCAAATATTATGGCAGACAATAAAACTGATTTTAAATATCCAAGTTATGTGCAAGACATTATGGGACCAATGTGTTTTGATTATGGATTTGGACCATTTCGTTGGGTTTGTGCATCTGGTAAACCCGAAGATTTAGCAAAAACCGATGCTATTGCTTGCCAAGTTTTAGAAGACATAAAAAAGAAGTCTCCAAAAGAAATTCAGCAACAAATGGCAGATAATATTCAATGGATTAAAGGTGCGCAAGAAAATAAATTAGTCGTTGGCTCACAAGCCAGAATTTTATATGCCGATGCAGAAGGTAGAGCTAAAATAGCAGAAGCATTTAACCAAGCCATAGCAAAAGGAGAAATAGATACTGTAATTTTAGGTAGAGATCATCACGATGTTTCGGGGACAGATTCTCCGTACAGAGAAACTAGCAATATCTATGATGGCTCTCGCTTTACAGCAGATATGGCAATACACAATGTTATTGGAGATAGCTTTAGAGGTGCAACTTGGGTAAGCATTCATAATGGCGGTGGTGTTGGTTGGGGCGAAGTTATAAATGGTGGTTTTGGCATGGTATTAGACGGCAGTAAAGCAGCATCTACTCGACTTAAACAAATGCTTTTTTGGGATGTAAACAATGGCATCTCTAGGCGAAGTTGGGCACGTAACGAAGGCGCAATTTTCGCCATTAAACGTGCCATGGAAATAGAACCTAACCTCACGGTAACGCTACCAAATGTTGTAGATGAGAATATACTTAAAAATATATAGGTATTAAAGAATGAATAAACAATTTAACCTCTTTGATGACGAAATATCTCCTAGTAAAGAAACTGAGCAGATTAAAACAGAACAACCACTAAATTTGGTAATATCAAACCAATCAGACTCAAAGAAGAATACTGTTATTTATAAAAAAATACAAAAAATTGAAACCTTAAAAAAGCAATTGCAAAAAAGCAAAGACGAATTAAGTCATATAAAAGCAACCTACAGTAAGTTAGCGACTAAAAGTGAAACGCAGTATTTTAAAAACAAAGAACTATTTATAGAAAAATTATTTAGCTACTTAACAACTGCTAAAGGGTTTACAATATGGCAAAAAGATTTATTAGAAGCCTTAATTAACAGCGATTTAATGGAGCTCAGTAACCAGGGCTATACCTCAGAAAAATTAAACACTATCAATGACGCATTATTACAAATGAACGCTGATAAAATAAAACCCGAAGACGAGGCTTTATTTAATGAAATAATGGGCGGTTTTTTTGAAGAGATGGGCTTTGATGACACGGACTTTGAGTTTTCAGATTTTGACCCAAACACGTTTAAAGAACAAATGAAAGATGATTTTTTCAAAAAACAAGCAGAACAAGAGGCAAAATATAATCACGAAAGTAAAAAAGAAAAAATAAAACACACGGATAAATCGTTTCAAAAACTCTACAAAAATTTGGTTAAAAAAGCACATCCCGATTTAGTTATTGATTTAGAAGAAAAAGAAATAAGAGAACAATGGATGAAAGAATTATCTAGTGCATGGAATGAAAGAAACTATTATAAATTGCTGCTTCTGCAAAATAAAATTGATACTGACGCATCAGCTGAGACTTATATAGACAAAAATCAAGAAAAATCATTAATAAAGCAGTTAAACGAAGAAATTAAAAACTTAGAATCTGAAAAATATATTTTGAAATCTGAAATGGGCGAAAATGCTTTTTACTTTAAAAATTTCTATTCGCGCAGTCAAAAAAATATAGAAAAGAAAATACACGAGTATTGCGCTAAAATGAATGATACAAACAATCAATTAAACGAACTTATAAATGTACAGTTAAAAACAAAAGCAAGTACAAAACGTTATTTAGAAGCTGTTTACGATCTATACTATGCAGATGATTTTTGATATTTTTCGTTAAAAACGGCATAATTATTGATTTATAGTATTTCAAAAAAAACAATTGTCTTATGAAAAACACAATCCACCTCATTACTGTACTTGTAGCTACGGTAGTGCTAACATCGTGCAGTTCTGTTAGAGTTGCAACAGATTACGATAGAGAAACCAATTTTAATAACTACAAAACATTTGCGTTCTTTAAACCTGGTATTGACAAAGCGGAGATTAACGATATTGATAAACGACGAATTTTAAGAGCCATTGAAGCTAATTTAATAGCAAAAGGCTATACAACATCTAAAACCCCAGATATGCTCGTTAGCATTTTCACCAAATCTAACCAACGTGTAGATATTTACAATAACGCTTGGGG
>JBMYXP010000069.1:0-11661 GCA_049608525.1 Winogradskyella sp. | reverse complement strand
CCAACACCCAACACCTAAAGAATACTAATTTATAGCATCTCCACGAAGCATTCTAAACTTTTTACGAGCTTCGATAAAATAGATGCTATCTTGGTAATTAAAGATAATTTTTTCGTAGAGTTGTTTAGCGTGTTCAGGTTTTGCTAAATGTGTATGGTAAAGTTTGGCTAAAAAATAGTGCGCATCATCTGCTAAAATACCATCTCTATAATTTGCAATAATTTTTAAGTAGTTGGTTTCTGCCTTGTTGTATTGCTGTTTTTTTTCGAATAGTTTAGCTTGCCGATATAAAACTTGCGGTATAATAGTTTCGCTTTTATGATCTTCTAAAATTTTATCTAAAAGTAAAATGGCTTTATCTGTTTTATTTTGAAACGCTAGCAAATCTGCTTTAGCATAGTGTTTTAATGCTGTTTGCAAACTATCTTCGTATTTATTATCTGATATTAATAATTTTAAATCTAAAGCATCATTGGCTATCAATTGCGATGTTGATGATTTTAAAATTTTTAGTTGAGATTCTGCCCAATCAAAATCGCCTTTATAATAACTTGTTTTGGCAACTTTAAAACGTGCCTCTTGGGCAATAGTACTATTTTTTAAATTGGCTTGTATTTGAGAATATAATATTAAAGCTTCATTAAATTTTTCTTGAAGCACCAATATATCTGCCAACATTAATTTTACTCTTGCGGTTTTAAGTTGAGCGGTATTTAACGATAAACTTTGTCGTAAAAAAGCAGTTGCCTTTTTTGTGTCTTTTAAATTAAAGGCCAAAAACTTGCCGTAAGCCAATTGTAACGGAAGCGTAATTTCTAATTTTCCGTACGTTTTAAACAACTCATTATACGTATCATCAATTTGTTTTAAGGCTTTTTCGTCGGCATTTTTAGTGTTAAGGTCTAGCAAATACTGGTATGCTGTTAGTTTTGTTGTAGTATCTTGTGAGGTTTCTAAAATATAATTAAAAATCGTTTTTGCGGTATCGTTATCAGTATCATTTAGTGCTGTAATAGCTAATTCTGTAATACGGTCTAAGCTTTCTGGGTTACGTTTGTACAACGCTTTTTCTTGTATAAAAGAGCTCTTGTAAGCTTTTTCTTGTACGTACAACCAGCTTAACATTTCGTACCAATAAGCATAAGGTTGTTGTTGTATTTTTTTTAGTAATAAACGTCTTAAAATAGTATTGTTTTCATTGGTTTTATTCTCTGAGATAAAATCACTAAAAGCACGTTTTATATTATTAATATAACTAGGTTGATAAGCGATATAATCTATATAGTTTGAAAACATTTTTTCAATATTTCCTTGATCACCATAAATACGAGCAAGCTGAATGCTAAAATTTATTTTTGGTGTCATTTTTTTGCCTTTTTCATAGACTGTAATGGCGTGGTTGAGTAGCGAGTGTTTTTCAAATCTTTGAGCAATACTGTAGATATAGTTTGGGTTTTTATCTACGGTGTTAATGGCTTCTTTATACAGTTTTTGGGCTTGGTTAATACTATCTCTAAGTTGGTAGTTGTAACCTAGAGTAATAAGTAATGCAGGGTTATTTGGGGTGTTAATATGTTTTAAAATTAAATTTTCAGCCTCTAGGTATTGCTCTAATTCTTGGTAGGTCTCAACGGTTTTAATAAAATATTTGTAGTTGTTGGGTTGTGCTTTTTTTAAGCTTTTATAAATAACTAATGCTTTTTTAAAGTCGCCTTTTTTAAAATAACTATCAGCTAAAACCTCACTGTTTTGTGAAACCGCAGTTTGAATTGCAATTAAAAAGAAACCTATTAAAAGAGATTTGTACATACATCAATTTTTGTAAATATAACAAATGCAATAGGCAGGTATTGTGAATGTTATTATAAAAAACGAAAACTTAATAGCATCAAGAAATCAAATCAAACCCACAATAAGGTACTAAAACATCTGGTATCTTAATACCATCTACCGTTTGATAATTTTCTAAAATACCAGCTAAAACACGAGGTAAAGCTAATGAACTACCATTTAATGTATGGCACAATTCATTTTTACCAACACTATTTTTAAAACGTAATTTTAATCGGTTGGCTTGGTAAGTTTCAAAATTAGACACACTAGAAATTTCTAACCAACGATCTTGCGCTGTAGAAAACAATTCAAAATCGTAAGTCATCGCCGCAGGGAAACCAGTATCACCACCACAAAGTCTAAGGATTCTATACGGTAATTTCAGTTCGCGCAAAATGCCTTTAACGTGCTCAATCATACCATCAAAAGCTTTGTATGAATTATCTGGGTGTTCCACTCTAATAATTTCAACCTTATCAAACTGATGCAATCTATTTAAACCTCTAACGTGTGCGCCATAACTACCAGCTTCTCGTCTAAAACATGGGGTGTAACCTGTAATGCTTTTTGGTAAATCGGTTTCATTTAATAACACATCTCTAAATACATTTGTACCTGGCACTTCGGCAGTTGGTATTAAATACAAATCGTCTCTAGAGTCATGATACATTTGCCCTTCCTTATCTGGCAATTGCCCAGTACCATAGCAAGATGCTTCGTTTACCAAGTGCGGTAATTGGTATTCTGTATAGCCAGCTTCGGTATTTTTATCTAAAAAATAAGCGATTAAAGCCCGTTGTAATTTTGCTCCCTTTCCTTTATAAACAGGAAAACCAGCACCAGTAATTTTATTACCCAATTCAAAATCTATAATGTCATATTTTTTGGCTAACTCCCAGTGTGGTTGTGCACCATCGTATAATTTTGGCACAATACCTTCAGTAAAAATTTCTTCATTATCTGCTTCAGAGCTTCCTTTTGGCACAGAACTGTGTGGCACGTTTGGTATTTTATACAACAATGCCGTTAACGCATCTACTTTGTCATTAAGTGCTTGTTCAAAATCTTTTGCAGCGTCTTTTAGTATCCCTGTTTTTTCTTTTAAAAGGTTTGCTTTTTGTATGTCGCCAGCTTTAAATAAGTTACCAATATCTTTAGATAAAGCATTAGACTCTGCTTTTGTGTTATCTAATTGGGTTTGTAATGCTTTTCGGTCTTCATCTATAGCAATAACGCTAGTAATTAACTCCGTAGCATCGATATTTCGTTTTGCCAAACGTGCAATAACGTCCGCTTTATTTTCTCTAATAAAAGCAACTTGTAACATAGTTTTTATTTTGGGCGTTACCTAAAGGTCAGGTTTTCCGTTATATCTTTTTTTGCCATATATGGCAGCAAAAAAAGGATGCCACTTCAACCCTTAACGCAAATTTTATACCAATTATAATTTAAAATGAACTTAAAAGAAAATGGTTATTTTTTTCTTTATTTGAATTATAAAAAATAAAGCATAGCCTTAGTTACGGTTTCTTTTTTTAATGAAAAAGAAAGGAAAAAAGGGCGTTTTATTTAGCTCGTTTTAAGTTGTAATAGGTATCAGTATTAAAACAACAAAAGTAATACGATTTTAAATAGATAAAAATTATAAACACACTATTTTGAAATGTGAATTTAAACTGGCTTGTAACTCCCTTTGTTTTTTGACACAAGTTTTCACGGATTAACACAGATTAAGTTGTTAAAACCTGTAAAATCCGTGTTAAAACCTTGAAGGCAATATCCAATTATGGTGCTTAAAATGGTGCCATTCCTCGTTTGCTAAATCAACCTTAGGGTCAATTAATTGTTTAGACGCTTTACCATTAACACTAACAAAAGTGTTTACAAAAACACTAACAGACGTGCCTTTTTTTGCAAAATGTTGTTTAAGGTGTTGTGCAAATTGCCAAATTACATCGGGTTTAGAGCCTATACTGCGTATTTGCTTTCTGGTAAGAAAATCGTTGAGGTTAATAGGCATTGCATTGTTTGTTGCCTTATCAATAACTGTAAATTTGGTGTTTCCGTTTTTAGAGCGTAACATCATTCGCCACGAGAGTCTGTGGCCTTCTTCGGTCCATAAAACAGTATCTTTAAAAACGTGTTGCCTTAACGGCAAAGCAATCTGAATTGTAAAATACACAACCAAAAAAGCGGTAAGTATTTTGCTGTATTTAGGAACGCTAACTTCTGCCAATTCATAAAAAGGTTTTTTCTTTAGAAATATAGTTTTAATAGTTTTAGGTTGAAAAAAGAACAAGCTAAACGCTAAAGACAAAAACGGAAATATTCCAATTTGAAACACAATAGCATTAAACAAATGAAAAAAGATAGATGCAAAAAAAGCATACTTACGCGTGTGTTTGTAAAGCAACAACGGAATTATTAAACCATCAAACAAAATGCCACCATAAGCAATAAAATAATGTATAGGTTTTTGCTGTAATAACTCGCCAATTATTGGTAAACTAATTTTACTGTCCATAAACAAGGCAATAACCGTAGTGTTTAGCCAATCTGGATATAATTTTGCAATAGAAGCATACGTATATAATATAAGTAACTGAAACACAAAAACCCATTTGCACCAACTAGGCATTGACAAACGTTTTAACGACGGATTGTGTTTTACATCTAAAGACGCATACCGATGCGCTGGCATTAATACCATAAAAAAACTTAAAATAGCAAGTAAATAATAATGGTTATTATAAGACGATTTTTGCATTAAATAGGTGGCTGTCCACATAACAGCAAACATTAACGCACTAAATCTGTACTTGTAACCAAGCATTATAAATACACCAAAAATGCCCATTATAATGTAATAGGCATACATCCAATTACCAGGTAACGGTTGCAACCATTCAAAACCAATAAAAGAAAACGTAAAATTGGGCTCAATTAAGGTACGTCTTACCCAACCTGTAAAAACAGCACCTACAGATTCTAAAAAGCATAAAAGACCAAAAATTATCCTAAATATTATAAGGCCAGAATTGTCTATATGTTTAAAGAGAAACGTATTCATTGTGTGTTTTTATATAATGTAAAGCCGTTGTTTTATCTTGTTGCAACTGCGCCTTTAGAGCGTCGATATTTTTAAATTTTTCTTCGGCTCTAAGACGTTTTAAAAACGCTATTTTTAATTCAGCGGTATAAAGATTGGCTTCAAAATTAAAAAAATGAACCTCAATAGCGTGTGTTTTTCCATTTACGGTTGGGTTAGTGCCAATATTCATCATACCAAAAACGGTTTGCCCTTCAATGTTAGATTTAACAACATACACACCATCTTTTGGAATTAGTTTATAAGCTGCTTCTACGTAAATATTAGCCGTAGGAAATTCTATAGTTCTGCCTAAGCCTTTGCCTTTAATAACTGTGCCAGTTATAAAATAATTATAGCCCAAATATGAATTTGCTAATGCAATTTCGCCGTTATTTAAGGCTGTTCTAATTTTAGTAGAACTTACGGTAACAGCCTCTATGTCTTGGGGAGGGATTTCTTCAACCTTAAAATTATACTGTTTCGCAAATTGTTTAAGGTCTGTAATATTAGCACTTCTTTTGTGTCCAAAACGATGGTCGTAACCAATAACGATGTGTTTGGTGTTGAGCTCATCTACTAAAATAGTTTTTACATAATTTTGGGCAGATAAATTAGCAAACTCTCTTGTAAACTCTTTTACCACAACATGCTTAATGTTTAAGTCTTTTAGCATTGCAACACGCTCATTAATAGTGTGTAAAAGTTTAATGGAATGGTCTTTTTGAAGTACCATTTTTGGGTGAGGAAATAGTGTAAGTACTACGGCTTCAAAGTTTTCTTCTTTAGCACGTTTTATAATACGTTGTATTATTTTTTGATGTCCAATGTGTACACCATCAAATGTGCCTATTGTAATTATTTTTTGGGGTTTAACAATTAAACGCAATGCTCTATTAGGATTTAATGTTTTTTAATTAGGTAATTGATGTTTGTTAAAAAAAGCATAAATTCGAGGAATTTTAATTCTCTACACTAAACTTATGAAAACAAAGCTACATTTTGTTTTGTCATTATTAATGTTTTTATCTGTATTTTCTGTAATAGCGCAACAAAGTTATTGGCAAAAAACGAATAAAACAGATGTAATAACTAAAAAAAAGCAAGCAACATTAAATCAGAAATTTTATCAAACCTATCAATTAAATATAGACGCTTTTAAAGCAGAATTAGCAAATGCTCCGTTACGTTCTGCTACAACACGTTTACCAAAGGTAAAGGTTTTGCTTCCAAATATAGCCGGTAAATTAGAACCGTTTTTAGTGGTTGAAACCCCCGTTTTATCTAAAGATTTGTCTATCCTTTACCCAACTATTAAAACGTATTTGGGTTTTAGTACTCAAAATGCAGGTACTAGAGCACGTTTTAGTGTTACACCACAAGGATTGCAAACAATGATTACATCTATAGATGCGCCAACAAGTTTTACAGTGCCACTAAGTAAAACGGACAATACATCTTATATTGTATATCGTAGAGATGCAAAACCCCAACACTTAAAAGATTTTAATTGCTTAACACAAGATGAGTTTTTCTCTAAGGATTTTAATGCTATAACAAATAGAGATGCTAATGACCAAACATTAAAAACGTTTAGAATTGCTATTTCTACAACAGCAGAATACACCACTTTTTGGGACGATGCTAATGCTGGTAATGGAGATGCACAAGATGATACGTTAGCCCAGGTTGTTGCTACATTAAATAGAGTTAATGAGGTTTTTGAAGTAGATATGGCGGTAACGTTTACTTTAGTTACTGGTACTGAAATTATTTACCCAGACACCGCAACAGATCCTTACACAGGTAGTTTTAATAACGAATTACAAACAACACTTACCGCCAACGTAGGTGAGGCAAACTACGATATAGGTCATTTATTCCATTTTGGAGCTAATAATGGTAATGCAGGTTGTATAGGTTGCGTTTGTATAGATAATCAAAAAGGTAGTGGTTTTTCGGCACATTCTTTTGTTGATAATGACGGAGGACCATACATGTCCGATTTTTTTGATATAGATTATGTGCCACACGAAATTGGTCACCAAATGGGAGCTAATCATACATTTTCAAACAATAACGAAGGTGTTGGTGTCAATGCAGAACCTGGTAGTGGTACAACCATAATGGGTTATGCTGGCATTTCAGGATCTAACAATGTGCAAAACCACTCAGATCCTTATTTTCATTATTATAGTATCACACAGATACTAAACAACTTACAAAACAGAACGTGTTGGGTAGGTACAGCAATTTCAAACAATCCACCAATTGCAAATGCAGGTTCAGATTATATAATTCCTAGTGGTACTGCCTTTGTGTTAAAAGGATTAGCAACAGATGCAGATGCAGGAGATGTGTTAACATATACCTGGGAGCAAATAGACGATGGCACAACAACATCTGGTAATTTTGGACCAACTAAAACAACAGGTGCCGTTTGGAGATCTAGACCACCAAGTACTACACCAAACAGGTTTATGCCAATTATAGAGCGCGTAATATCTGGTCAGCTTACAGAAACAAACCCAACAATAACCGCAGATAATTCGTCTTGGGAAACAGTTTCTACAGTTCCAAGAACACTAAATTTTGCATTAACGGTACGAGATAGAGGTGAGGCAAATGGTATTGGGCAAACCCCACAAAGTGATTTTGATGAAATGCAGATTACAGTAGATGGTGCTTCTGGGCCATTTTTAGTAACATCTCAAACTACAAACGTAACATGGGACGCAGGCTCTACTCAAAATATTACATGGAATGTAGCTGGTACAGATAGTGGAGCTGTAAACACACCAACCGTAAATATACTTTTATCTACAGATGGCGGATATACATACCCTTTTGTAATGGCAACAAATGTAGCTAATAATGGCTCTCAAAATGTTACTGTACCTTTAATAGGAGGCGACACCTCTACTGCAAGAGTTAAAGTTGAAGGGAATAATACTATTTTTTATGCTATAAATTCAACAAATTTTTCAATTGTAGAATCTGAATTTGTATTGAATTTAGATAACACATCTGTTAATGTGTGTAAGCCCAATGACGCCACTTATACATTTACATACAATACCTTTTTAGGGTTTACTGGCACAACTGTATTTAGTACAACGGGTTTACCAGCAGGTGCATTAGCAACTTTTACACCAGCAACTGCCAATACAGATGGTACAAATGTTACGCTAACTGTTTCTGGTACGGCAGCCTTAGCAATTGGTAATTACCCGTTTAACATCGTTGGTACTTCTGGTGCAATTACTAAAAGTGAAGCAGTAGCGTTACATATTTACGATGCTAATTTAGCCACTTTAAATTTGTTAACACCTACTAATGGATCTACAGATGTACCTGCCGATAACGCAATTTTTACTTGGAGTGCAGATGTAAACGCTACTGCTTATGAGATTGATATTGCAACGGATGCAGCATTTACAAACATAGTCGCTAACGCTGTAGTTAATGACCCAAGTTTTACAATAACAACTCTAAATAGTGTTACAGAATATTTTTGGCGTGTTAGAGGTGTTAACGATTGTGATACAGGCGAATACTCTGAAGCGAGTTTTACAACACCCAACATATCTTGTGCTTTATATAATTCAGTAGATACACCTGTTAATATTCCAGATAATAATGCTGCGGGTATTAATTCTGTGATAAATGTCCCTACAGAATTATTAATTACAGACATTAACGTAACGGTTAACATTACACATACTTGGGTTAATGATTTAATACTAACGCTTGTCTCTCCAAATGGTACAGAGGTCGTATTATCTAACAACAATGGAGCGCCAAATGCTCAAAATTACACAAACACTGTTTTTGATAGTAATGCAACCAACCCAATAGGGAGTGCCACCGCACCATTTACAGGGGTTTTTGTGCCAGAAGAGGATTTAAATACCTTAAATGGTAGCTCTTCTAATGGGGATTGGATGTTAAATGTCTCTGATAATGCAGGTGCAGACACAGGTGTTATAGATAGTTGGACGTTAGAGGTTTGCGGCAGCTCAGTAACAGATAACGATAATGACGGTGTGCCTAATGATGATGATAATTGCCCAGAAACAGCAAATGCAGATCAATCTGATATAGATATGGATGGCATTGGTGATGTTTGTGATGACGATATAGATGGTGATGGTATTTTAAATGGTAATGATAACTGTGTTACTATTCCAAACATAGACCAAGCAGATAACGACATGGATGGTATCGGTGATCTCTGTGACGTAGATGATGATAACGATACGATTTTAGATGATGATGATAACTGCCCGTTTATTGCAAACCCAAGCCAGTCTGATATAGACGGCAATGGTGTAGGTGATACTTGCGATGGTATAATGGTTAATGAAATAGTAACACCAAACGGTGATACAATTAATGATGCTTGGACGATTATTAACGCAGAAAGGTTTCCAAACATTACGATTAAAGTATATAGCAGATGGGGCAACGAAGTATTTAGTACTAAAGGTTATAGCAATGATTGGAAAGGAACACATGCGGGCAACACATTGCCAACAGGGTCTTATTACTATCATATAGACTTAGCTGGTGATGGTGAAACCATTTTAACAGGGTGGATTTATTTAACACTATAAAAGTCTATAAAAATTTAATAAAATAAACATAATGAGATTTTATAAAAACATATTAATTATAGTTACCATTTTTTTATTTGGGACATTATATGCACAGCAAGAACCCAACTATTCGTTGTATAGATATACAATGAATAGTATTAACCCAGCTTATGCTGGTGCAGATAAAAATACAAGTTTAACCTCTAGTTTTAGAAGTCAATGGGTAAGTGTAAAAGACGCACCAGAAACACAAAGCTTCTTTTATGCACAACCTGTAAGTGATAAAATAGGTGTAGGTTTGTCTTTTGTTAACGATAAAGTTTTTGTTGAAAGCCAAACAAGCTTTAATGTAGATTTCTCTTACCGCATACAAGTCGCTAAAACAACCCATTTGTTTTTAGGTCTAAAAGCAGGTGGAAGCAACTATAATGTAAATGCAAATCATATTGCAGATATAGGTTTACCATCAGATCCGGCACTAAATAATATAGATTCTGGCTTTAAACCCAACTTTGGTGCTGGTGTGTATTTATGGCACAACAGCTATTTTTTATCACTTTCTATACCTAGTATTCTTTCCACTAAAAGAATAGATACATCTAGCGGTAGAGTTACCCAGGCAACCGAAGAAGCCCACATCTATTTGTCTGGCGGTTATAATTTTAAGATAACTGATAATACAGAATTTAGACCCTCAACAATGGTACGGTATGTTAGCGGATCGCCAATTTCTGCAGCTGTTACAGCAGCATTTCGTTTTTTAAATAAATTTGAAGTTGGTGCAGCATACAGAACAGACCAAGCCTTTAGTGGCTTAATGATGCTAAATCTTACCAATTGGGTAGATATTGGATATGCTTACGAAAATGCGTTGAGAAACCAAATAGCAACAAACAGTAATGGCACGCACGAGCTATTAGTTCGATTTAATTTTAACAAGAAAACAACTAAGTAATAAGTAAAACAATAAAGGCTGTCTTTAAAGATGGTCTTTCTTGTTTTTTGTTTCAAACTAAAATAATACCTTTGTAATTATTCAAACTAATAGTCTTTAATCTTAAAATTAGTATAGCATGCAACTGTACAATAACTTAAGTGCCAAAGAAAGAGCAGAACTTATTGAGCAAGCGGGCAAAGAACGCTTAACGATCTCTTTCTATACGTACGCCAAAATTAATAATACAGAAATTTTTAGAAACCACCTGTTTTTAGCTTGGGACGCTTTAGAGGTTCTTGGTAGAATTTATGTGGCCAATGAAGGTATTAACGCACAACTCTCCGTACCCGCAGAAAATTTTGATGCTTTTAAAACCCATTTAGACACCATTTCATTTTTAGAAAACGTAAGGTTAAACATTGCTATTGAGCACAATAATTTTGCTTTTTTAAAGCTGAAAGTTAAGGTGAGGCACAAAATAGTTGCTGACGGTTTAAGCGATGCTACTTTTGATGTTACCAATAAAGGCATACATGTTAATGCAGAAAAATTTAATGCACTTATCGAAGACCCAAATACCGTTTTGGTAGATATGCGTAACCATTACGAAAGTGAAATAGGGCATTTTAAAAATGCCATTACACCAAATGTGGATACCTTTAGAGAATCTTTAGATTTAATTGAAGAAGATTTAAGAGCGCACAAAGAAGACAAAAAACTGGTTATGTATTGTACGGGAGGTATTAGGTGCGAAAAAGCAAGTGCTTATTACAAGCATAAAGGATTTAAAAATGTATATCAGCTTGAAGGTGGTATTATTAACTACGTAAGGCAGACCGAGGCTAACGGTTTAGAAAATAAGTTTATTGGTAAAAACTTTGTTTTTGATGAGCGTCGATCCGAGCGCATCTCAGAAGATGTTATTGCCAGTTGCCATCAATGCGGTAGTCCTGCCGATATGCACACCAATTGTGCTAACCAAGCCTGCCATTTATTGTTTATTCAATGTGATAAATGTAAAGAAAAGATGGAAAATTGTTGCTCAACAAGATGTATAGAGATACATAATTTACCTTTTGAAGAGCAAAAAGCCTTAAGAAAAGGACAAGGTAATAGTAATGATATCTTTAAAAAAGGAAGAGCAGATCATTTACCTTACAAAAAAGATTTACGAAATATTTTTGAAACGCAGAAAGAGAGTTGAC
>JBMYXP010000068.1:0-11959 GCA_049608525.1 Winogradskyella sp. | reverse complement strand
AATTACTCAAACAGAAATTGCAGAAAAAATTAAAAAAATAAACCAAATTAAAAAAAGTATATCAGATGAGTTTATTAAGATAAATGAAATTAACTTCAATTTTGATTAGCCAAAGCTAAAAGCCATACACATTTGCAATTCGCACCAGCCAACACACAAGCCAAAATTGCAAAAGAGTATGTCTTTGCCAACGCTATCAAGTTTGCGAAAAAGAAAGCCAGCTTACAACAATGTATAAAAATAATAGCGGTTTTATCGCTAAAACGAAAGGAAGTAAATATTAATAAGGTCTGTGTTTAACCGAAAAGTTAGTGCTTAAAATTCCGCTACTATTCTTATACTAGCCGATAAGCGTAACTCTAAAATAAACCCTTAGTAATTACCACTTCTAGGGTGATAGGTATTTAAAACAGTTTTAAGGTGTTTTCTATTAACGTGCATATAAATTTCGGTTGTGGTTATACTTTCGTGCCCCAGCATCATTTGTATAGCTCTTAAGTCTGCACCGTTTTCTAATAAATGTGTGGCAAAAGAATGCCTAAAGGTATGTGGTGATACTGTTTTTTCTATACCTGCTGTTTTTACAAGGTTTTTTATGATAGTAAATATCATAGCACGCGTTAATTTATTGCCTTTATAGTTTAAAAACACAATATCTTTTGAACTGGGTTGTATAGTAATGTGGTTTCTTATACCAATCCATATTTCAATATAGCTTTGGGTCGTTTTACCAATAGGCACAAAACGTTGCTTATTTCCTTTACCTGTAACTTTAATAAAACCTTCTTTAAAAAATAGGTTAGATAGTTTTAAATCTATTAACTCGCTAACTCGCAAACCGCAACTGTATAACGTTTCTATAATTGCTCTGTTGCGTTCACCTAAATTAATGGCACTATAAGTATAACTTAAATCTATGGCATGTATAAGTTTATCTATTTCTTCAACCGAGAGCGTATCTGGTAATTTTCGACCAATTCTTGGAGATTCAATTAAATCTAATGGGTTTGTTTTTCTATAATTTTCAAAAATGAGATAATCGAAAAAATTACGCAACCCAGAAATTATCCGTGCTTGCGTTTTTGGACTTAGTATTTTAGAAATCGTATAGATAAATTGTTTAACAGTTTCTTCATCTATAGCATCTGGTGCAACTAAAATCGCATGCGTTTCTAAATAATTTTCAAGCTTTTTTATATCTAGCTCATAACTATCTATTGAGTTTTTAGATAAACCACGTTCAATTTGAAGGTAATTTTTATAATCTATAACTGCTTGTTGCCACCTCATAATAATTAATATAATTGAAAATTAACCTTTACGCTTTAATTCTCTATTTCATTTAAGTAAAAATATAATTCAAATTATTTATAGCGCATTTTAAATGACAATTGGTATTAATTCTGAAAAAAAATTAAATTTAAGAAGTATCAGCCTTTTACACATAAGCTTTAAGTTTTAAATACATTAAACTTACCACTATTGCAATACCAAAACTAATAAGTGTACCAATTAAAATGTACTCGGTAAGTTTTCGTTCTTTAGAAGCAGTTAAATCCCCAAACCTAAACACAGACTTAGCAGCAATTAAAAACCCCACAGCTTCCCATTGCCCAAATACTATAAACACAAAAACCAAAAGACGCTCTAAAACACCAATATATTTGCCCGCATCTTTTAATGACTCATTGGCTTTTGTAAGCTTAGAAATATTCCATTTAGAAAACACAGTTTTCATTACAATAGCAGTTGGCATGGTTAAAAAACCAATACAAATTATTAATAAAAGTAGTTGAGGACTTACAGCTAACTTAAACTGAAAATCATCTCTATAAAATAACATAACAACCGCAATTATTGAAACAACATGTAATAATTGATCAACAAAAAACAATAAACGTCTATTTTTATTAGTCTGAAAAATAAGTTTTAAAGCATCAATTACAAAATGAATTATACCAACGCTTATAATAAGTAGCGCATCATTAAAATTGCATACAATCAAAAACAACAATACCACATGCACAACCACATGCACATACAACCAAACCGATTTTAATTTCTTTTTTTCTTTATCCTTTACCCATTTTTGAGGCTGTAAAAAAAAATCGCCAATAAGATGAGCAAGCATAAGTTTTAAAAGTAATACAATCATAACTGAGAAATTTTTTGTCTATACAAAGTATCTAACTCTAATATTTCATCTAAGTAAGCACGCTTTTGGCGCTTACTAACAGCATCTTGGTTAATGCCAATTAATTTAGCTAATTCACGCTGTATCTTATTTGGATATTCTAAGCTGAGTTTTACAATCTCAGCTGAGTTTGTAGTCCAATTATCCATAGCAATAAGCGCAAGCCTAAAATAAAGATTAATTTCTGTATTAATAATATCGTTACTTGTTTTTAATCTTAGGTTTTGCTTTTTTTGTTTTAAGGTTTCAAAAGTTTCACCAGAATAAATAAAAGCCTCACCGTTAGACTCACCAACAGAATTACCCTGATATGCTTTTTCTCCGATACCAATAGACATACGCACATCTATATTTTTTATAGACTTTAAAAACGCTTTAATATATACCGCGGTTATAAAACTATCTTCTATTTTACGGCATTCTAACTGAAAGCTATCTCCTCGGTAAATATCATAAAATGACGCATTGTTAGTTAGCTTTGCTAATGCTAATTTTAATGGTAAAAGCCAGGTATCTTCGCTAAAGGCTTTCCTAGATTTTATGACATCTCCTGTTATTATACTAGTCATCATATTTGTATTTTCAACAAATATATGCCTTTTTAAAGGAATAAACAAACATATGCTTAATTTAAGGCATAATTTAGATTATGCCTTTATTGCGGACTAATTTAATACTCTTCTGAGGCGCGCTTTATAATACTTTCTGGAAGGGATTTTTTGGCTTTAGCCCCCATTTTTTTAATTTTTTCTACTCGCGATATTAAGTTGCCTTTACCATCAACTAATTTATTCATGGCAGCAGAATAATCGTTTTTAGCAGCATCAATTTTTTTACCAACACCTGTTAAATCGGTTACTAAACCTTCAAACTTATCGTATAATGCACCAGCTTGTTTTGCAATTTCAATAGCATTTTGCTGCTGTTTTTCGTTATTCCACATAGAGTCAATAGTACGCAAAGTAGCTAAAAGAGTAGATGGTGTAACGATAACAATATTTTTTTCAAACGCTTTGTTATACAAACTATTATCTTCATTGATAGCAATAGCAAAAGCTGGCTCAATAGGAATAAACATTAACACAAAATCTGGTGATTCTATATCGTATAAATCTTGGTAATTTTTAGCAGATAACTGGTCAACGTGTTTTTTAATAGAATTAACGTGCGCCTTTAAAAATACAGCGCTATCCGCTTGGTCATCTACATTTACAAAACGCTCGTAATCTGTTAACGAAACCTTAGAATCTATAATCATTTTCTTAGCATCTGGCAAATGCAAAACCACATCTGGCATAACACGCGAGCCATCATTACGCTGAAAATTTTGCTGAACAAAATACTCTCTATCCTTCTCTAAACCCGATTTTTCTAAAACACGCTCCAAAACTAATTCACCCCAATTACCTTGGGTTTTACTATCTCCCTTTAAAGCTTTGGTTAAGTTTGTAGCTTCTTTAGCCATTTGCTGATTTAGATCTTTTAAGCCTAATAACTGCTCTTTTAAAGCCGAGTGCATACTAATACTTTCCTTCTGGGTATCATCAACCTTTTTCTCAAAAAGCTGAATTTTTTCTTGCAAAGGGTTTAATATATTTTTTATGTTTTCTTTATTCTGAAGTGTAAATTTTTCGGACTTCTCTTCAAGAATTTTAGAGGCCATTAATTCAAAATCTTTTCTAATTTGAATTTGTTGCTCCCCAAATTCTTCTTCTCGTTTTAGGTTTTGCTGCTTAAGATTTTCAAATTCAGTAGTTCTCCGCGATAACTCTGTATTTAAAAAATCTTTTTCGTTTCTAATGTCTTCGCGCTCGTTTTCAATTTTAGCAATACTTGCTTTTAATTCTATGACTTGCTGATTAAAATTTTCTGATTGCTTAAAGTTTTCAGATTCAGAAAACACTTTAAATTCATTAAGCTGTTGTTGCAGATTAGCATTACGCTCTTTAAGCGCACTTTTGTCGCCTTTACTTTTTAACTGCGCAAATTTAAGCCCAATAAAAGCGCCAATGCCCGCAGAAATTAAAATTGCTATAAATAAAATTAATGTATCACTCATGGTAAAAAAAAGAATTTTATCAAAGATAATTTTTAAAGTTGAAATTGAACTCAAAATTAATACCAATTATCATTCAAAATAAATCATATAATTTGTTTCAATACTGCTTCTATTTCAATTTAAAATAGAAGCTTAAGTAAGACTATGATTAGACTTTTAATATCGTATAATGAGCATAAATTCAAAATTATTTATAGCTCTTTTTAAATAATAAGTGGTATAAAACCTACTTCTCTACCCTAAAACTACCCGTTGTTTTATCAAACGAAATTAAATCTTTAGGAAAAAGCGAGTTAAAAACACCCTCTGAAATTAAATGACAAGGTTGGTTGCAAATTACCTCATTGGCTTTCATTACAACCATAGTATCGCAGAGCTGAATGGCTAATTCTATTTCGTGAGAAGAAAACAGAATGGTTTTACCTGTTTCTTTTGTTAATCTTTTTAGCAATTTTAAAATGTAGGCTTTATGATACATATCGAGATGCGTTGTTGGTTCATCTAAAACGATAAGGGCTGTGTCTTGCGCTAAAGCCCTAGCAATCATTACTTTTTGCAATTGCCCATCACTTAACTCGTAACACTTTTTATCTTTTAGATCTGCAATATTTACGACATCTAAAGCCTTATTAATTTGCAAAATATCAACTTTAGAAAGCTTGCCAACCCAACTCGTGTAAGGATGCCTACCTAAAGCAACTAACTCATAGACCGAAAGAGTTTTAGAAGCTAAAGGCTCTGTTAAAACAATACTTAACTGTTTAGCTAACTCTAAAGTAGAAATTGATTTTAAATTTTTATTATTAATAAAAATTGAACCCGACAATTGAGGTTGCATATTAATTAATGTTCTTAAAAGTGTTGATTTACCAATACCATTAGCACCAACCAAGCCTATTAATTGCCCTTTTTGTAATGAAAAATTAATATTATTAGAAATTACAGTTTCCATTTTCTTGGTTTTATAACCGATAGAAAGTTCTTCTACTTTTAAGACGATATGTTGGGTGTTGGTTTTCAAACTATTACTTATAATTTTTTTCGCTCTTTAATTTCTAACCTTCAAACTTTAAAAATTTCAAACTATCTAACATTCAAACTATCTAATTATCTAACATTCCAAACCCATCAAAACATTATTTTACGTTGTCTCACCAACAACCAAATTACAACAGGCGCACCAACCAAAGCAGTAATTGCATTTATAGGCAAGGTATAATCGCTATTTGGTACTTGTGCAATACAATCGCAAATAAGCATCACAATAGCACCAAATAAAAATACGGCTGGCAATAATATTTTATGATTTGAGGTTTTAAAAATTTGCCGTGTTAAATGCGGTATTGCTAAACCTATAAAAGCAATTGGACCAGCGAACGCAGTTACAGAACCAGCAATTAAACTTGTGGCTAAAATTATAACAAGTCGGCTTTGTTTTATATTTAAACCCAAACTTTTTGCATAATTATCTCCAAGCAAAAGACTGTTTAGAGCTTTAATTGAGGTTAATGCTAATAGGCAACCTATGGCATAAATTCCGAAGAAAATTAATACTTCATTCCATGATAAGTTACTTAGGCTACCAAATCCCCAAAAAATGTACTGTTGTAATTGCTCAGCAGAACTAAAATAAGACAATACGCTTACAACAGCCGTTGTAATACTGCCAAACATTAAACCAATAATAAGAATTGCCATTGTATCCCTAACTTTGCTCGATATTGCTAAAACGGCTAAAAGCACTAAAAAACTACCCAAACTTGCGGCGATTACGATACTCCATTTTGAAATTAATGCCGTTGCAAACAAACCACCAAACACCCCAAAACCTAAAATAATTATAGCAACACCTAAGCTAGCACCAGAGCTGATTCCTAAAACAAAAGGACCAGCCAATGGGTTTTTAAATAACGTTTGCATTAATAAACCCGAAATGCCAAGACCAGATCCAACCAATACTGCCGTGATTGCTTTTGGTAATCTAAAATCTGTAATAATAACTTGCCAAGTTGGGTTTTTTATGGCACCAAAAAAACTAGCAAAAATATCTGTTATAGGAATACTTACTGAACCTAAACTGATGTTAAGCAAAAAGCAAAATAGCAAAATTACCGAAAGTGCTAAAAATGAATATGTATATTTAGTTTTCATTAGTCTTTTAAGACCTTATAGGTTTTAAAAACCTCGCAGATCTCTACTCTATTTATTTTAATTTTTTAAAAAAATAAGGCTCATAGTTTTCTAACAACTCTGGGTGGCAAATTTTTATAATATCCTTTAAAACTAAATCTGGCCGTGCTGTACCTAGTTCGTAATACAAAACACCACCAGTTTCTCCAACGGTATTGACAAAACTAAAGATGTTACGGTTTTTGAAAGCGTCAAAATTGGTATATAATGTATTTGTTTTTTCTAATTGCTCAAAACTACTATAATAAGATGGGTTTAACCATAAATCTGCATTTTTAGCTTTCTCTAAAACGGTTTCAAAACTTAAGGCTAAACTTCCGTTTCCTGTGGTTTTACTCCAAAGGTAATTTACATTAGCATCTTTTAAAAACTGTGCTTCTGGGCTCATTCCATTTGGCAAATACCAAACATCGTTGTGCATGGCTCCGCTAAAAACGGTTGGCTTATGTTTGGCGTGTTTGGCAATAGTTTTGGCTGCTAAATAATCTGTTTCAATATTATTAAAAATGGAATCTGCTTCTTTTTCTTTGTTAAAAAGTACACCAAAAAACTTAATCCATTCGGCTTTTGCCAATGCTGATGACTCAACCCAATCTCCATTATAAATTACTGGTATTTTTGCTTTTTTAATGGTTTCGAAGGTTTTATTTACCCCGTCAACACCAAAACCAATAACCACATCTGGGTTTAGCTCTAATAAAACTTCGGTATTAATACCTTCATTTTTACCGAGTTCTCTAACCTCGCCATTAACAATATGCTGTCTTGTTTTCTTAGATGAAATATAGTTAGTGCCTGGAAAACCAATTAAGGTTTCTTCAACATTTAATAATTCTAATGCAGGTATATGTGTTGTAGAAGTTACAACCACACTATTTATTTTGTTGGTAATTATACCATTATACTTAGCAGTAGGAACTGTTATTTTTGATAAGTTTTCTTTTGAAATAAGAAGGTATTTGTATGTTTTTTTAGATTTTGGCCAAGGTTTTAATAGTTCTAAAACCTTGTAAGTATTGTAATACGTTACTGTAAAACCTTTTGCATATTTTAATTTTAGCGGTTTACTCTTAACGGGTTTAAGCAATTCAGTTTTTGGCTCATTTTTACATGATACCAAACTTATAAATATAAAAAGATATGTATATAATTTCAAATGTCTTCAATTTGTGTCAAAAGTAATATTATTTAAAGTTTTGAGTGAAACATTAAACAAAATGTTTAGCTTTGCGCCGAAATTAGGTTCTATTCGTTTAACCGAATGGATTAAAAGGGAATTAGGTGCGAGAATTTTAGATTGTAAATTTCAGAATTACGATAACAAGTATAATCGTAAATCAAAAAATTGTACATCGTAAATTTTTTAGTCCTAAACTGTTCCCGCAACTGTAAGCTATTAAGCTTGTTATTACCTTCAATGTCACTGAAGAGAAAGATTGCCACATCGCGCAAAATAGCACGATTAGCAATAACACCTTTGGGAAGACCAATAACAAGACGCAAGTCAGGAGACCTGCCAATTTCAACATAGAAGTCAAACTTTCGGGATAAAAGTTTACATACTAATTACGGTGTGTTTTCTCGAGTAATTAAAAATTTAAAATGAACAAAACAAAACTGTTTTGTAGCATACTGTGTACAAGTATGTTATCTATTGGATTTGCGCAAAAGCAAACCGATTCTACTAAAGTTGAAAAGTTAGAAGAAGTTATTATTACTGACTCGCGCTTTGCTCTAAAACGCGAAAATTCTGGCAAGGTAATTACCAAAATCACTTCAAAAGATTTAGAAAAATTACAAGGACAATCTATCGCAGAAATTATTGGTAGAACGGTTGGTGTAGAAATTAATGGTGTGCGCAGTAATGCTGGGCAAAATCTAAGCTACTTTGTACGTGGAGGACGAAACCGCCAAGTATTAATTATTATTGATGGCATACAAGTTACAGATGCGTCGCAGATTGCAAACGACTATGATTTGCGTTTATTAAACGCTGACCAAGTTGAGTCTATTGAGATACTAAAAGGGGCAGCGAGTACACTTTATGGTACTGGTGCTGCAAGTGCCGTTATTAATATTACACTAAAAAAAGCATCTAAAAAGGCATTAAGTCTAAACCTAAGAAGTACGGCTGGCACCAATCAATCTAAAAATGATGATGATTATACTGTTGAAGATTATAAGACTAGCTTGTCGTTAAACGGAACTCTTGGTAAATTTAATTACCTAGCCAATTTTGGGCAGCAATATACCGATGGTTTATCTGCGATAAAAAGCGGAACAGATTCTGATATGTACAGAAGTTATAATGGAAATTTAAAATTGGGTTATACATTTAGTAATGCCTTCAAAATTATGACTTACGCAAATTTTGATAGGTTTAATGCCCAATTTGATGACAGTTTTGCATTGATGGATGCTGATAATGTATCTATCTCAAAACAACATAGAATTGGTATTTCTCCAGAGTTAAAATACCATAAAGGAAATATTACTATTAATGCAGCATACAACGCTATTGAACGTGAAATTGAATCTGGTTTTCCTTCAAAATTTAATGCACAAAATATAGTTATAGATGCTTTTAATCGTTATAATTTTAATGATAAATTCTACACGGTTTTGGGTGTTAATTTTCAAGACAACAAAATGGAAAGTTTTACAATTCCTTTTGGAGACACCGATTTTAGCCAAGCTATAAACCCAGATAATGCAAGCTTTACAATAACGGATCCTTATGCCAATGTGGTTTTTATTTCAGATTTTGGGTTAACTATTAATGCTGGCTTACGTTTAAATAATCATAGCGCATACGGTAGCCACTTGGTGTATAGTTTTAATCCGTCTTACAAAAAAGAGTTAGAGTTTGGTTACTTAAAATTTATGACAAGTTATAGCACGGCTTTTATAACACCGTCATTATACCAATTATTTGAACCCACTTACGGCAATGCCGATTTACAACCCGAAGAAAACCAAACTTTTGAAATTGGTGCAGAATTAAACATTAAAGAAAAAACCACCTTAAGTTTAGTTTATTTTAATAGAAATGAAAATCAGTTTATCGATTTTATAGATACAGGCGGTTTTGTTTTTAAATACCAAAATATTGAAGATACTTTTGTGGCAAGTGGATTAGAGTTTACTGCCAACATTGCTGCTATTAAAAATTTAAACCTTAATACTAATGTTACTTATACTGCTTTAGATAAAGATTTGAGTTTAAGAATCCCTGAAATTAAAATTAATGCACGCTTAGATTACCAACTCTTAGAAAAAACGACCATGAGCCTTGCTTATCAGTTTAATGATGCTAGAGATGATGTAGTTTACAACAACGTAACTTTTGAAAATGAAACTAAAACTCTTAAGGCATATACATTACTAGATTTTTATGTGAGCCATGAAGTTATAAAAAATAAAATGACGGTATTTACTAATGTAAGTAATATTTTTAATGAAGATTACCAAGAATTATATGGCTTTACTACACGAGGTAGAAATATAAACTTGGGTTTTAATCTAAAATTATAAGCTTAATTTAATGCTGCTTTATAAGTTACTAAACAGCGTTCTCTAGCTTCTTTATGATCTACAATGGGTTTTGGATACGTTAATTCTTGAAAATCTGGAACCCATTTTTTTATATACTCTAAGTTTTTATCAAACTTTAGAATTTGACTTGTTGGATTAAATATTCTAAAATACGGCGCCGCATCTACTCCACTACCTGCAACCCATTGCCAGTTACCAATATTACTTGCCATGTCGTAATCGTGTAGTTTTTCTGCAAAATAGGCTTCTCCCCAACGCCAATCTATTAGCAAGTGTTTACATAAAAAACTACCAACCAACATACGTACACGATTGTGCATAAAACCTGTTTCATTTAACTGACGCATACCAGCATCTACCAAAGGATAACCTGTTTTGCCTTTGCACCATTGTTTAAATTCGGTTTCGTTATTTCGCCACGCTATAAAATCGTATTTTGGCTTAAAGGCTTTGTTTTTTGTATGCGGAAAATGCCATAGAATTTGTGTAAAAAACTCGCGCCAAATTAATTCTTGCCAAAAAATCTCATTGTCTTCTGCTATTGCTTTTTTAACCATTTTACGAACACTTACTGTACCAAAACGCAAATGTGGTCCTAAACGCGATGTAGAATCTTTAGCCGGAAAGTTTCGTGTATCTTCATATTGTTTTATTAAAGTTGGTGTTACTTTATAAGCTGCAATTTTTTGATTAGAGGCTTCAAAACCAATCTCTGATAAACTTAAATTTGGGAGTGTTTTAGTTTTAATTAAATTTTTAAATAACGCAGTGGTGTTATAGTTTTTTAATTCTGTAGCCTTAAATGTTTCTTTCCAAAGTCGCATATATGGTGTATAGACCTTATATGGTTTTCCGTCTTTTTTTACAACCTCAGCTTTTTCAAAAATAACTTGATCTTTGTAGGTTTTAAATTGAATGTTTTTTTGCTCTAATAAGGTTTTAATTTCTAAATCTCGGGTTGTTGCATAAGGTTCGTAATCGTGGTTTGTATAAACAGTATCGATATTATACGTTTTAATTAACTGCTCATAAATAGCTTTTGGTTTGCCATTATATAGCGCTATACTACTATTATAATTACTTTGCAGCTCTAATTGCATGGCTTGCAGTGTTTGGTGTATAAACGTTACACGAGCATCATTTTTTGGTAATTTACTTAGTATTTCTGTATCGAAAATAAAGATTGGTAAAACTGGGGTTTCACTTTGTAAAGCGTTATATAACCCTACGTTATCATCTAATCTAAGGTCTCTTCTAAACCAGAATATGCTTATTTTTTTATTCATTTTTAATTGCAAAAAACACCTTTCTGGTTAAAAAAACCAAAAGTGCATATTAATATTTACCAAACAATTCTTCTAATTTTTGTGTTCTGTAATTAAAAATTTCTTCGAGTTTTGGTTTTACAATAATAGGGTGCACGAGTTGTCCTAAAATTCCGAAAGGCACTTTATAATCAATAATATCTTCCATTTCTACACCACCATCAATTGCTTTTATAAAATGTTTGTGATGCCATAGTGCATAGGGTCCAAAACGCTGTTCATCTACAAAATATTCATTATCTTTTACGTGTGTAATCTCTGTAACCCATTTGGTTTTTATCCCTAAAACTGGCGTTACAATATATTGTATTATTTGACCCGGAAACATTGGTCTATCTGCACCAGAAAGAATATCGAAACTCATATAATCTGGTGTAATCGTTTTTAAATTTGCGGGACTCGATAAAAATTGCCACGCTTTTTCAACAGATATTGGTAAGTTCTGCTTTTTGTGTAGTGTATAGATTTTCATTTTTTAATTGTTTAAAACGATGTAAGCGTTAAGTGAAGTTGCAATAAAAAGCCAAATAATATAAGGGAGCAACATATATTTTCCGTTTTTAAGTCTGTTGCTTCTAAATGTAATAAAATAGTAACACATTACTAAAGTAAGCATGCTTATAACTATTAATGCAG
>JBMYXP010000067.1:0-12104 GCA_049608525.1 Winogradskyella sp. | reverse complement strand
AAAGTTTGAAAAGTTTGAAAAGTTTGAAAATGTAGTCTATAACACTAACATTAAAACTTCAATTTTTAGCTCAACAAAAATAGTTGAAAATATATTAACTAAAAAAGCCTTTCAAAACTGATTAAAACAGTTGAAAGGCTTTTAATATCTGTTAGCTTTAGCTTATTTCTTAAACTTAGCGTATTTGTTTTTAAACTTATCTATACGACCAGCGGTATCTACTAATTTAGATTTACCAGTATAATAGGGATGAGATGTTCTAGAAATTTCTAATTTAACTAATGGGTATTCTACACCATCAACTTCAATTTTTTCATTGGTATCTGCTGTAGATTTAGTTAAAAATACATCTTCGTTAGACATATCTTTAAACGCTACAATTCTATAATTTTCTGGATGTATTCCTGCTTTCATCTCTAAATGCTTTTAATAATATTCGATTTTTTCGAGCTGCAAATTTAAGCAAATTTTATAATTATACAATATTTTTAATAATTTATTTACTCTCAGAAATTAGTACCTAAACGTAAGCTATTGACTAATTTAACGTCTCGTTTTCTAAATAGGCTTTATTAATTGCTTTAATCAGTTTTGGGCCTTCGTAAATAAAACCTGTATAAATCTGTATTAAATCTGCTCCTGCGTCTAGTTTCTCTAACGCATCTTTGGCAGAATGTATGCCACCAACACCAATAATTGGAAATGCTTTATTACTCTTATCTGCTAAATATTTTATTGTCTTAGTTGATTTGTCTTTTATCGGCTGCCCGCTTAGACCACCATTACCTATAGTATTGAGTACTGTTTCACTAGCCTTTAAACCTGTTCTGTCCATTGAGGTATTACTTGCAATAACACCATCGAGTTGGGTTTCTGCAATAAGATCTATAATTTCATTGAGCTGATTGATGTTTAAGTCTGGCGCAATTTTTAGAAGTATCGGTTTTTGGTTTTCAAAATCTTTATTTGCATTTTGCACCGCAGTAATAAGTTCTAAAAGATAATCTTTATCGTTAAGCTTAGCATGGCTACCAACATTTGGGCAGCTTACATTTAGCACAAAATAATCTACAAACGGATGCAAAGCTTTAAAACATTCTAAATAATCTTTAGTGTAATCTTTGGGTTGGGTTTGGGTGTTTTTACCAATATTACCACCTATAATAAGTTTGCCTTTATTTTTTTTAAGTTGATGTATCGCGGCTTGCAAACCTTCGTTATTAAAACCCATACGGTTAATAATTGCTTTATCGGCTTTTAGTCTAAATAAACGCTTTTTAGGATTACCTGTTTGTCCTTTTGGGGTTACTGTTCCAATTTCTATAAAGCCAAATCCAAAGTTTGCCAATTCATTATAAAGTACCGCGTTTTTATCAAAACCAGCCGCTAAACCAACTGGGTTTTTAAATTTTAAACCAAACAATTCTTTTTCGAGCCGTTGATCTTCAACCAAATACATGTTTCTAAATAATGCTTTAAAACCAGGTAGTTTAGAAAGACATCTAATTACTGAAAACGTAAAATGATGTACTTTTTCTGGATCGAAACTAAATAAAATTGGCCTAATGAATAACTTATACATCTTTAAATTTTTACGATACAAAAGTAATCTAAATACATTCAAACTAAAAGAAACAAAGTTTAGACTTGTACTTTAAAAAAGGGTTGTCTATTTTTGAAACTATACAATAAACCTATGATATCAAAACAACACCTAATAGACCGTTTTATTAGTTACGTAACAATAGACACCGAATCTGACCCCGAATCTAAAACAACACCAAGTACAGCAAAACAATGGGATTTAGCAAACAAATTAGTTGAAGAGCTTAAAGCCATTGGATTAAGCGACGTTACCATAGATGACAACGCATACATAATGGCAACGCTGCCAAGCAATGTTAATTACCATGTACCAACCATAGGTTTTATAGCGCATTTTGATACCACACCAGATTTTACAGGTAAAGATGTAAACCCACAAATTATAGAAAATTACGATGGCAAAGACATTATACTAAACGCAGCACAAAACATAGTGCTATCGCCAAATTATTTTGAAGATCTATTACTCTACAAAGGGCAAACACTAATTACAACAGACGGCACAACACTCTTGGGAGCAGACGATAAAGCTGGTATTACAGAAATTGTTTCGGCAATGGAATATCTTATTAACCACCCAGAGATTAAACACGGCACTATTAAAGTTGGTTTTACACCAGATGAAGAAATTGGCCGTGGAGCGCATAAGTTTGATGTTAAAAAATTTAACGCAGATTGGGCTTACACTATGGATGGTAGCCAAATTGGCGAACTCGAATACGAAAATTTTAATGCCGCTGGTGCAAAAATTAAAGTGAACGGAAAAATAGTACATCCAGGCTATGCCAAAGGCAAACTCATAAATTCTATGTACTATGCCACGAAATTTATAAACGCATTACCAAAATTAGAAACACCAGAACATACCGAAGGTTACGAAGGATTTTTTCACTTATACAGTATAGACGGTAAAGTTGAAGAAACCACGCTGCAATACATTATTAGAGACCACGATAAGGCTAAGTTTGAAGCTCGAAAAACGTTACTTCAAAAAATTGTTACAGACTTAAATCTAAAATTTGAAGCAGATATTTTTGAAATTGAAATTACAGACCAATACTTTAACATGAAAGAAAAGGTAACACCCGTAATGCACATTGTAGATATCGCAGAAAATGCCATGAAACAACTTGGCATAACACCACTAATAAAACCTATACGTGGTGGCACCGACGGTTCGCAACTTTCTTACATGGGTTTACCATGCCCAAATATATTTGCTGGCGGACACAATTTTCATGGCCGCTATGAATATGTACCAGTAGAAAGCATGCAAAAAGCTGTGGAAGTAATCTGTAAAATTGCTGAACTTACCGCAGTAAAAAAATAAACAGTATGTTGTAGCAGTTGGTAGTGTTAGCTTGGCCTGGTAAACGTTTATTTACTTATTTATAATTTATTTGATAACATTGAGGTGTATTAAAGTCCATAAAATTAATTTAACATCTTTACACAAAAAACCATTGCCAATTCATAATAGTTTTCTATTTTAGTTCTATGACGGAAGAAGCTATAGAAATAGAAAACAAAGCCATTACCAAAGCATACAAAGAACTGCTAAAAGTTAGCTACCAAATGCTAAGTGATGCAGACAAAAAATTAATTAGACATGCGTTTGAAGTGGCTGTAGATGCCCACAAAACACAACGACGAAAATCTGGCGAAGCGTATATTTTTCACCCAATTGCAGTGGCAAAAATTGTAGCCCAAGAGATTGGCTTAGATGCCACATCTATTGCGGCTGCTTTATTACACGATGTTGTTGAGGACAACCCCGATTACACCATCGCAGATATGGAGCAATTATTTGGCGATACGGTTGCCAGAATTGTAGATGGACTCACAAAAATTTCGTCTTTAAAAAAGAAAGCAGACATTTCGTTACAGGCAGAGAATTTTCGTAAAATGCTATTAACGCTAAATGACGATGTCCGTGTTATCATTATAAAAATTGCAGATCGCTTGCACAATATGCAAACCATGGATTCTATGCGACCAGATAAACAGGTTAAAATAGCCTCTGAAACCTTGTACATATATGCACCGCTTGCTCATAGAATTGGGCTTTATAATATAAAGAATGAGCTTGAAGATTTAAGTTTAAAATACACCGAACCCGAAGTCTATAAAGATATTTTGGGTAAAATGCAAGAGAGTAAAGAAGAGCAAGACGCTTATATAAATGCCTTTTCTAAGGTTATTGAAAACTCATTAAATAAAGTAGGATTAACCTACGAAATTAAAGGCCGTCCAAAATCTATTTTTAGCATTCGAAGAAAAATGGTTAAACAAGGTGTGTCCTTTGATGAGGTCTATGATAAATTTGCACTTAGAATTATTTATAAATCGGATCTTGAAAATGAAAAATTCATAGCTTGGAAAATATACTCGGTAGTAACCGATCATTTTACTCCAAACCCAATCCGTTTACGCGATTGGATTTCTTCCCCCAAATCTTCTGGTTACGAAGCACTCCATATCACGGTTGTTGGACCAAAAAAGCGTTGGGTAGAAGTGCAAATTCGTAGCGAAAGAATGAACGAAATTGCAGAAAAAGGCTACGCTGCACATTACAAATATAAAAACGAAGGAGACAAAGAAGATAGTTTAGATCTATGGATTAATCGCTTGCAAGAAGCCTTAGAAAATAATGAAGCAAATGCGGTTGACTTTGTTGAGCAATTTAAACTCAACCTCTACTCTAAAGAGATTTTTGTATTTTCTCCAAAAGGAGATTTAAAATCTTTACCAAAAGGTGCAACACCATTAGATTTTGCGTTTAGCATACATACAGAAGTTGGTATAAAAACACGAGGAGCAAAAGTTAATGGGAAATTAGTACCACTAAGCCACGAACTACAAAGCGGAGATCGTGTAAAAATTTTAACCTCCGAAAATGCAAAACCAAATGGCAATTGGCTAGATTACGCAACCACATCTAGAGCTCGAAGCAAAATTAAATCGGCATTAAATGCACATACCAAAGAAATTGCCGAAGAAGGTAAAGAGCTACTAAGACGTAAATTAAAGCAATTAAAAATTACACTAAACGAAAAATCTATTAACGAGCTGGTTAGTTATTTCAAACTAAAAACTTCTTTAGATTTATTTTATCGTATTGGTATTGGCACCATTGACAATGCTAAAATAAAAGCGTTTGCAGCCTCTCGTAGCAATGCGTTTGTAAGCTATATTAAAAATAAAATATACAGTAAACCAGAGGTTTTAAAAGATATTAACAAAGATGAAATTACATCTAAATACGATAAGCTAGTTTTTGGTAAAGAAGAAGAAAAGCTAGAATATACGTTGGCAAATTGCTGTAACCCTATACCTGGCGACAGTGTTTTTGGCTTTTTAACTATAAACGACGGCATAAAAATTCATAAAAAAAATTGCCCTAACGCATTAAATATGCAATCTAATTATGAGCACCGTGTAATGTTAGCAAAATGGATAGACTCAACGCAACAAGTGTACACATCGCAAATTACATTATCTGGCATTGATGATTTAGGTTTGGTAAATGATATTACAAAACAAATATCAGAAAACATGCACGTTAACATGAAGAGTATTAGTTTTTCTAGTGATCATGGAGTGTTTTCTGGTAAAATTACCATACAAGTAAAAAACCAAGCCATGTTAAAAAAGCTAATAGATAATCTTAAAAAAATAGATGGTATTGATAAAGTAAGCAGAGTTTAGGACGCTTAATAAAAGTGTTTATTTCTTTAATTTTTAATACCTGTTTTTATAATTCATATCCTATAAAATTTACTTAAATTTGAAGCATTAATTATGAATACAAAAACAGAAGAAACCAACCAAGATATTGTAAAACGTGTTTTTACGGAGTTTTTGGGTCTTAAAGGCCACAGAAAAACACCCGAGCGTTATGCTATTTTACAAGAAATCTATGATAGTGAAGATCATTTTGATATAGAATCGCTCTATGATAAAATGAAAACCAAAAATTATAGAGTAAGTAGAGCCACTTTATATAACACCATAGAGTTACTCTTAGATTGTGGCTTAGTAAGAAAGCATCAATTTATAAAAAACCAAGCGCATTACGAAAAATCTTATTTTGATAAAAACCACGATCACGTTATACTCACCGACACGGGTGAGGTTATAGAGTTTTGTGATCCACGGATACAATCTATAAAAAAAACTATCGAGGAGGTTTTTAACATCAATATAACTAATCATTCACTATACTTTTACGGCAACCGTAAAACAAAAGACTAATACTTAATACAATGGCAGTAGATTTACTACTTGGATTACAATGGGGAGATGAAGGCAAAGGAAAAATTGTCGATGTTTTTACCTCAAAATACGATATTATTGCACGTTTTCAAGGTGGACCAAATGCTGGTCACACACTTGTATTTAACGGCAAAAAACATGTATTGCATACCATACCATCTGGTATTTTTCATAATAATACGATAAATCTTGTTGGTAATGGAGTTGTAATAGATCCTGTTATTTTTAAGAAAGAATTAGATAAATTAGACGCCCAACAAGTTGCTTATAAAAAATCGCTTTACATTTCGCGAAAAGCACATATTATTTTACCAACCCATCGCTTATTAGATGCTGCAAGCGAAGCTGCTAAAGGTAAAGCAAAAATAGGTTCTACACTAAAAGGTATTGGACCAACATACATGGACAAAACGGGCAGAAATGGTATTAGAGTTGGAGATACTGAATTAGCAGATTGGAAAGACAAATACAGAGCTTTAGCTGATAAGCATGAAGCGATGATTACGTTTTACGATGTGGATATTCAATATAATTTAAAAGAATTAGAAGCAGATTTCTTTGCTGCAATAGATACATTAAAAGAATTAAAATTTATAGATTCTGAAGCCTTTATACACCAAGCGCAAACCGAAAAAAAATCTATTTTAGCAGAAGGAGCACAAGGCTCTTTACTAGACATTGATTTTGGAACATATCCGTTTGTAACCTCATCTAACACCACAGCAGCAGGTGCATGTACAGGCTTAGGAGTTGCGCCTAACCAAATTGGTGAAGTCTTTGGTATTTTTAAAGCCTATACAACACGTGTAGGATCTGGGCCATTTCCAACAGAGTTATTTGATGAAGATGGCGAAACTATGGGACGTGTTGGTAACGAGTTTGGTGCAACAACAGGCCGATCTAGACGTTGTGGCTGGTTAGATTTAGTTGCCCTACGCTATGCTTGTCAAGTTAATGGTGTTACACAATTAATTATGATGAAAGGCGACGTACTTTCTGGTTTTAAAACCTTAAAAGTTTGTACTGCCTACTCCTATAAAGGTGAAGAAATTACGCACTTACCATATAATATAGACCCAGAAAATGTAACTCCTATTTATACTGAATTAAAAGGTTGGGACGCAGATTTAACTGGTATGACGGAAGCATCGCAATTACCAGAAAACCTAAATGCTTATGTTGCGTTTTTAGAAACCGAACTAGACATTCCTATTACAATAGTTTCTGTTGGTCCAGACCGTAAACAAACTATTATTAGAAAAGTGATATAAGTTTTATAGTTTTACACTAGTAATGGTTTTGTAATACATACTTTTTATAATACCATCTGAGAGACCTATTTTTGGTACATAGATATCTTTTGCTCCGCTCCATTTCATAGCGGATAAATAGATACGTGTTGCTGGTATAATAACATCTGCTCTATCTTGGTTAAGATTTAGTTTTGTAATACGCTCTTCGTAAGAAAAATTTTGAAGCATTTTATAGTAACTTGTTAAGTAAAAATAAGTTAAAGGCTTACCTGCGTCTTTTCCAGATATTTTAAATATTTTATTTATGTTTCCACCAGAACCTATCAATTCAATTTTTTCGTAGTGTTTGGTGTTATCTTTAATCCAATGTTCTAATTGCAACCAAGTTTTATTTTTAACACTATCATTAAGTAATCTTACCGTACCTATTTTAAATGATTTAGATTTAATTTTAGTGCCATTGTGTATAATTGAAAATTCGGTACTACCACCACCAACATCTACATACAAATAGGTTTTGTTTACGTCTATAAATGAGTTTAAATCGGTAGCTGCTATAATGGTTGCTTCCTCCTCACCATCAATAATATTTATAGTAATGTTGCTGGTTTCTTCTATTTTTTTAGATAGTGATTTGCTGTTATTAGCTTCGCGCATAGCAGAGGTTGCACAGGCTTTATATCTTACAACACCATGAGATTTAATTAGCAAGCTAAAGGCTTTCATGGTATCTAACATCCGTTTTTGGTTGTGCTTAGAAATTTTCCCAGTTACAAAAACATCTGCTCCAAGCCTAATGGGCACACGCACTAAAGCATTTTTCTTAAACGCTACAACTTTACCATCTTGTTCTATAATATTAGAAATTAAAAGCCTAACGGCATTAGAGCCAATATCTATAGCTGCATATTTTTGAATTTTTAGCATTTTTGTGTTCTAATTGTTAAGATAATAGTTATACGTTTCAAATTGCGATCGTATTTTTTTCTTAGTATTCACTCGGTATTTATTATCTTGTTTTGCGTTTATAATGCGGGCTTTAACATTGTCTTGCCAGCAAATATTAAACAAATTTTGCAATTCATTTTTTATATCCTTGTCATAAATTGGGCAACTTACTTCTACTCTACTATCTATATTCCTCGTCATCCAATCTGCCGAAGAAATATAAATTTTAGGACTATCGTTATTACAAAACATATACAAACGTGTGTGTTCTAAGAATTTATCTACAATACTAATAATCTCAATATTTTCGCTCATTCCTTTTACACCAGGTACTAAACAACAAATACCTCTTACAATCATTTGTATTTTTACACCAGCTCTACTTGCTTCGTATAATTTATCAATCATTTTGTAACTACTAATGCTATTCAGTTTTAATTTTACATAAGCGGGTTTACCAAGTTTGGCATTACTAATTTCAGTGTCTATTAAAGCAAATAATTTAGATGTGGTGTAATGCGGTGATGTAATAATATGCTTGTAACGGTAAATTTTATAATTAACTTCAAAAAAGTTGAATACTTTATTAACATCTTTTAGTATTTTTTGGTTGGCAGTTAATACTGTAAAATCTGTATATATTTTAGAAGTAGATTCATTAAAATTTCCTGTACTAATAAATCCGTAACGTACCATTTTATCGTCTTCCTTGCGCTCAATAACACACATTTTAGAATGTACTTTTAAACCTGTAACACCAAACGACATAATTACACCCTCATTTTGCATTTGCTGTGCATAATTGATATTTGCTTCTTCATCAAAGCGTGCTCTAAGCTCTATAGAAACCGTTACTTTTTTACCATTTTTTGCTGCATTAATTAACGAACTTGCAACATGAGAAATTTGTGCCAATCTGTAAATGGTAATTTTTATAGTCTTTACTTTTGGGTCTAAAGCAGCTTCTCTTAAAAACTTAACGATGTAAGAAAATGTATGATACGGTGTGTAAACTAAGTAATCTTTTTTAGCTATAGTTTTAAAAATACTATCTTGTAGGCTAAGTCCTTTTACAGGTAATTGCTTTATTTTTTTGTAGAGTAAATCTGTTCTTCCTAAGCTAGGAAAGCTCATATAATCTCTTCGGTTATGGTAACGTCCGCCAGGAATGACACTATCCTTAGACGAAATACTCATGCGGGCTAAAAGAAAATCTAACGTGTCTTTATCTATATGTTTATCATATACAAAACGAACCGGCTCTCCACTCTGCCTGTCTTTAACACTATCGGAAAGTTTGTCTATAAAACTTTTACTAAAATCACTATCGAAGTCTAACTCTCCATCGCGTGTAATTTTAACCATGTAAGCCGATATGCTTTCATAATTAAAAATATTAAAAATTTCGTCTAAACAATACCTTAATACATCATCTACCATTATAATATGGTTAGAGCCATTTTTACTGGGCAGTTCCACAAAACGATGCATTGCTTTAGATAGTTCTATAAGCGCATACTGATTAACACCGTTAGCATTAGCCATTTTTACGGTTAAATAAGCCGTGGTATCTTTGAGCTCTGGTATAGCAATATCTTCATTTAATATAATTACCACTAAAGCCGGGCTTATTTCTTGATAAAAATAATTTTTTATAAAATGATGCTGCTCTTCATTAATTTCTGTTTCATTTATAATAAAAATATTCTCAGCCTCTAGTTCTTTTTCAATTTCATCTAAGATTTCAAAACTTTCTTTCTGTTTGGCAATTACAATTTCTGTAATTTGTTTTAAAAGTTCGCCTGCTTTTATACCTCCAAGTTGACTCTTTCCTCCTTTACCAGCTTCATAAATACGCTTTACCGTAGCATATCTTACTTTAAAAAATTCGTCTAAATTGTTAGAGTAAATTCCTAAAAAGCGTAAGCGTTCTATTAAAGGCACATTAGCATCTGCGGCTTCTTGTAAAACACGTGCATTAAATTGCAACCAGCTTAACTCTCTATTTATATATTTATTTTTTTCCTTGCTCATTATTTTAACTCTTTTGCCGTAATTATTAACTCCGTTTTACCTGTTGTTACCGTCTGCCAATGTTCTGTATTACATACAATTTTAACTAAACCACTTGTAGGCAAATTAGTTATGGCTATTGTACCAAGCAGATTTACAACTGCCGTAAACGCATGGTTATGCCCAAAAATTATAGCTTCATCTATTGTATTTGGCAAATTTTTAATGAAACTTAAAACCGCATCCCCACCAAAATCATATAATTGGTCTTTAATTTGAATACGTTCTGCCGAAATATTGCAGGTTTCTAAAAATAACTTACAAGTACTTAAAGCTCTATTTGCTGGGCTAGAAAACACAGCAAGTGGCACATTATTTTTATTTTGAAACGCATTTGCAACTAAATTTATATCTTTAACACCTCTTTTACTTAATGGGCGTTCTTTATCTGGAAGTGGGTATTTCCAAGACGATTTTCCGTGTCTAACAAGTACAATTGATTTCATTGGTGTTGAAGCTCTCTTTTATATTTTTTTTACACGAATTACACAGAGTTTTACTAATATACAGTTATGGTGCTAAACGCTCAATTGTCCAATTAAAATCGTTTTGCAATTTATATCTAATTCTGTCGTGTAATCGGTTGGGTCTGCCTTGCCAAAATTCTAATTCTACAGGTTTTACAATAAAACCTCCCCAATGCTTTGGACGTTCTATGGTTTTATTTTGATATGCGTCTTCTAAATTTTTAAGATTTTGTTCTAATAACGTTCTACTTTCTATAACTTCACTTTGGTTAGATGTTATTGCACCGAGCTGACTGCCACGAGGACGCGATTCAAAATAACCATCGCTTAAATTTTCTGCAATTTGCTCTGCTTTGCCTTTAATAATAATTTGCCGTTCTGCTGCATGCCAAAAAAAAGACAAACATACATTGGGGTTATTGGCTATTGCTTTTCCTTTTTCGCTATTGTAATTTGTATAGAAAATAAAGCCTTGCTCGCTATATTTTTTTAGTAGTACCACTCTACTTTTAGGAAACCCATCTAATCCTATAGTAGAAATTGTCATGGCATTAGTTTCGTCGATACTAAAATGTGTATCTACCTCAATAAACCAATTTCTAAATAGTTCTATTGGGTTTTCTGGTACATTTTTTAGCAGCAGTTCGCCTTTTTCGTAAGATTTTCTGTAATTACTTAAGTCTTTTTCCATAGTTACGCTAAGGTAATTTAATTATGGGAAACTATAAAAAAGTGCAAGCTAAAACTCAAAAGTTTTACCATCTTTGGCAAGTAATACATTTTCAAAAACGGTTTTGGCCTCGGTTTTAAACGCTTCGTAACTGGGATATCGTGACGAATAATGTCCCAGAATTAACGTACCCGCATTGGCTTTTTTTGCAATAGTTGCTGCTTGTTTTGCGGTACTATGCTTTGTGCGTTTGCAAAGAGATTCGTTTTTATCTAAAAATGTAGATTCGTGATACAAAACGGTAACCTCTTTTATTATAGGCACAATATCTTCTTTATAAACTGTATCACTACAAAAGGCATAACTTTTTGCAGGTTTTGGTGATTTTGTTACGGTTTCATTTTTTACTAAAACACCAGCTTCATTTTCAACATCTGCACCTTGTTTTAGCTTTCTGTAATAAGCAACATTAATATTTTCGTTTAAAACCGCATTTAGGTCTAGTTTGCGCTCGTTCTCTTTTTCTTTAAATAAAAAACCATTGGTGTATATACGGTGTTTTAGAGGAATGGTGTGTACCTCTACTTTATCGTCTTGGTAAATTAATTCAGATTTTTTTGAAGTTAACTCATGAAAAACTAATAAAAAATTAGTCCAAGAATCTGATAATTTCATTTGAAGCGTAATAACTTCTTTTAAACCTTTTGGTGCGTAAATATGCAATTCTGTTTCGCGCGTTAAAAGACCAAACGTACTAATTAGCCCCACTAAACCAAAATAATGATCGCCATGAAGGTGCGAAATAAATATATG
>JBMYXP010000066.1:0-12164 GCA_049608525.1 Winogradskyella sp. | reverse complement strand
AGTCTTTGCCCAAGGATAAGACTGTTGTCTGCGATGCCTAGTATGTAATTGTATAGGTTTTTATTTTTCATAAAATGAAATTGAACTAGAATCTGAAATCGAAATTGAAAGTCGATATCGAATTTATAGTTACTATTTTATATTTTTAATTCTTGTGACCATACTTCTAATTAATTGGTCGTTTTCATCTTTTAGATTAGAAAGATTTTCTTCTGAAAACAAATTTGTTTTAGACTGAATATTCAAATTTCTTTAACTCTCTCTTAACTCTTTTAGTAAAATTCTTAATTTGTTTATTTTATCTGTTTCTGCACCCAAAGCCTCCCCATAATTTAAAACTGAAAAACAAGAAGAACGAATTAATTGTTTTGCTAAATAATTACCTGCATACGATAATGGTTTTTTATCAAATAAGAACATACTATTTGCAGTAAAATCCTCAAATTGCTCTGTTAAATCAAACTTTTATCGCTCATTATTCGATTTCATTTTCAAACTCAAGTTAAAATTTACTTTTACATGTGTTTTACCTCATCTGGCAAATCGTAAAATGTTGGGTGACGATATACTTTATCGTGTGCTGGTTCAAATAATTCGCCATTATTTTCAGGATTTGAAGCTGTAATGTTTTTGGATTCTACAACCCAAATACTAACACCTTCGCTGCGCCTTGTATATACATCTCTTGCATTTTCTAAAGCCATTTCTTCGTCTGCTGCATGCAAACTTCCGCAATGTCTGTGTTCTAATCCGTTTTTACTTCTTACGAAGACCTCCCAAAGTGGCCAGTTTTTCATGTGAAATTGAATTTCAACTTGATTTTAAACTCAAATTCAAAACTAAATCTGAATTCAAAAAAAAGTTTAATTAATAGTTTAATTTTTTGTTATTAAATTCTAATAAAATGGATTGTTTTCATCTTTAAAATCATTTAATTTTTCTTTTAAAGAAGCGACTAAATCCTTTAATTTTTAAGTTAAATTTATTGTTCGGTTTTCAATTTCTTGTTTAAATTTAACGTTGCGCTTAGCTTCAAATTATTTTAAACGGCTTGCTTCTCTTTTGTTGCTTGCTTTTTTTCGGCATAAGCCATTGCAGCATCTCTTACCCATTTGCCGTTTTCCCATGCGCCAACTCTTGCTTTCATACGTTCTTTGTTCATTGGACCATGGCCTTTTACAACTTGCCAAAACTCATCCCAATTTATTTCTCCGAAATCGTAACTTTGACGTTTTTCGTTCCATTTTAAATCTGAATCTGGAATTGTAAGTCCGATAAGTTTTGCCTGTGGCACGGTTTGATCTATAAATTGCTGACGTAAATCGTCATTAGATTTGCGTTTTAATTTCCATTTCATTGATTGCGCTGTATGAATGGATTCTGCATCTGTTGGCCCTAACATCATAAGGCTTGGCCACCACCAGCGGTTTAAAGCATCTTGCGCCATTTCTTTTTGCTCTGGTGTGCCGTTTGCGAGTTTCATCATAATTTCAAAACCTTGTCTTTGATGAAAACTTTCTTCTTTACACACACGAATCATTGCGCGTGCATATGGGCCGTAAGATGTGTTACATAGTGGTACTTGGTTTATAATTGCCGCTCCATCTACTAACCAACCTATGGCTCCCATATCTGCCCAAGTTATTGTTGGGTAATTAAATATACTTGAGTATTTGGCCTTACCGGTATGCAGTTGCTCGTACATTTCTTCGCGAGATATACCTAAAGTTTCGGTTGCTGAGTAGAGGTATAATCCGTGACCTGCTTCGTCTTGCACTTTTGCTAACAATGCGACTTTGCGTCTTAGAGATGGTGCTCTTGTAATCCAGTTGCCTTCGGGTAACATACCTACAATTTCGGAATGTGCGTGTTGCGACATTTGACGAATGTGTGTTTTTCGGTATTTTTCGGGCATCCAATCTTTTGGCTCAATTTTTTCGTCTCTTGCGATACGAGCTTCAAATTGTGTTTCTAAATTTTTTAGTTGTTCTTCACTCATTTGTATAAGTTTTAAATGTAAAACTGTAAACTAAAAAAGTATTATACCCTTTTGTAGTTGTTTTTACGGCTTTACGTTTTATTTTAAACATCGAAATCTACTACTACTTTTTCTGTTGTTGGCACGGCTTGGCAACTTAACACAAGCTGTTGTGCAACTTCTTTGTCGTCTAGTGCGTAATTTATTTTCATTTCAACAGATCCTTCAATTACTCTGCATTTGCATGTGCTACAGACTCCGCCTTTGCAGGCAAATGGCAAATCTGCTCCTGCACCTAATGCCGCATCTAAAATGTTATTGTAATCTTTTGTCATGGTAAATAAGAACTCTTTTCCTCCATCTACTATTGTTACTTCTGTGCCTTCTACGTTTTGCTTTGCTAATCGTTCTGTTCTTTTTATATCTTCTTCTGAGAGTCCTTTTACAAATAACTCGTAGTGCACCAACTCTTTAGATAGGCCTGCATTAATTAAATATTTACTTACGTAGCTTACCATTTGTTCTGGCCCGCAAAGAAAGACTTCGTTTGTATCTGGAATATCGATAAAAGTGCTTGTTAGAACTTTCATTTTTTTATCATTAAAACGTCCGTTAAACAACTCAATATCTCGCCGCTCTTTGGTTAAGAAATAATAGATTTCTAGTCTCCCAAAGTGTTTGTTTCTAAGTTGCTCTAATTCTTCTTTAAATATTATGGATTTTGCTGTTTTATTAACATAAAATAATTTACAGGTAGAATTTGGCTCGGACTGTAAATGTGCTTTTAACATGGAAAGAACTGGTGTTATACCACTACCTGCTGCAAAAAAGAGATAGTTTTTTGCCTTTTTTGCACTCACCTCAACTCCAAACGTACCTGTTGGAGGCATAACTTCAATTTGGTCATTTGTATTAAGCCTGGTGTTGATGTAGGTTGAAAATTTTCCGTTAGGGATTAGTTTTACAGCTACTTGCCATTTATTTTCGTTTGGGCTAGAGCACAATGAATACGATCGGCGCACGTCTTCACCATTAATATCTGCTTTTAAAGTTAGGTGTTGCCCTTGCCTAAATTTGAATTGGCTTTGCAACTCTGCAGGTACGTTAAAGGTAATTACGGTTGTGTCTGCTGTCTCTTTATAAAGGTCTGCTATGTTTAGTTTGTGAAATTCTGCCATTTCTATACCTAAGCCTTTTTTTAAGGAAAGGACGTTTATTTTGTTAATATTATTAGTACCAATAAAGTTTTTCACCTTATTGAATTGTAACTCTACAAAAACTAACAGTTGTTAGTTTACTGCACAAAGTTATAAAATAAAATCTAAATTATTTGTTAATTCCTTTTATAAGGATTTGACTTAAGGTATTTGAGAACTCAATGAGGTTGAGATCTTCCTTTTTTGGAATCCATATATAAAGCGAGCGCAATGTTGTAAGAATAGAAAACATCATTATATCTGGTTTTGCATCTACTATTTCACCTGCTTTTATACCTGCCTGTAAAATACTTTTAAAATCTTGCTCGTAGCCAATTCGTAATTTTTGATAGTCCTCTAGTTTTTCTTCTAAGTGCATCCAATCATTATTTAGTGATGCCATGCCATAGATATTTTGACTAGAAATATTAACATGCAGTTGAATAACTTTATTAAGTTTATTAATACATGTGTTGTTTGAGGCTTTAATAACTTTCATGCCAGTCGTAAACTCTTCTGCTAAGGAAAAAATAATGGCATCTAAAATATCTCTTTTTGAATTGATATGATTGTAGAGGCTTGCAGCTTTAATTCCCATAACAGAAGCCAAATCCCTCATAGTTACTGCGCTATAACCTTTTTCTTTGAATAACTTTGCGGCTATTCTTATAATTTCTTCTTTACGGGTTTCTTGCTTCATTTTAGCCTTTTATTAAAGGTGTTTTGTTTTCTTAAAGTTTAAAATCTATAGCTCGTAAAGCCTCTGGTGTTGTTATGGGTTTATTGTTATACTCTAACGACCAACCTAAAGAATTTGTGAGAATATAGAATTTAGCCAATTCGCTAATTAATCTATTTTGGGCATTAGATTTTAACTCCGATGCTTCAATTTTTTTGGTTAGCGTTTTTTTTACCGTTTGTTTAATTTCGTTGTAATCTTTAGCTTCAAACTGATTTAAAAAATCGGCTTGCACATCGTAATATTCAAAATCTGGGTTAATTTTAATTTCTTCTTCTGGGATATTTAAAATCGTTAAAGTTTTAGTTGCTTCATTTATAGTGTATTCTATTTTACTTAAATCGTAACCAATGGTAACATCTGCATTTACGATAACTATAGCTTTCTTTTTAGCTTCGAGCAAATCTCCAAAAACCGCCTTAGAGTTTTTATAGGTAAAAACTTCGCTAAAATGACCTTCTGTAACAATGAGTTTACCCACATTATTAACTTGTTTTTTAATTAAAGCGGTACTTTCGCTTAAAACCATTTTTTCTTCTTGTTGATCTCCACAATATTTAAACGTGAATAAAACAACTAAGGTAATAACAACCCCAAATAATATTTTTCGCATAGGCTAATTTAGTAAAATTAAGTTAAGAGACAATAATACATTAAACTTTCAATAATTACTGAAAGTTTAAAAATTATTATATATTTGCATTATGGAATACAAAGCAGCAAAAGAAAAATTTATTAGTACTTGGGGAAGTTTGGGCTCGCTTTGGGGTATAAATAAAGCGATGGCTCAAATACAAGCCTTGTTATTTATTTCTACAGAACCACTTTCTATGGAATCTATTATGCACGAATTAAAAATTTCTCGTGGTAATACAAGTATGAATTTAAGGCAACTTATGGATTGGGGCATTGTAACCAAGGTTATTATTTCGGGAGAACGCAAAGAGTTTTTTACTACAGAAAAAGAGGTGCAAGAGTTGGCGCGTATCGTTGCGAAAGAACGTAGCCGAAGAGAGATAAAACCTGTAATAAAAGTACTTAATGAAGTCTCTTCTATTAAAGATGATGGCACTACAAAAACAAAAGAATTAATTAAACAAACTAAAGCTTTAAATGATTTTACAGCAGATTTGGACCTCTTATTAAACAAGCTTGTAAACCAAAAACAAAACTGGTTAACGAAGTCGGTTTTTAAACTTCTGAAATGATAAATTATTTTTTTGAATCAAACTTTCAATTTTTTCTGAAAGTTTTAAAATAAAGAAACATGAGACAATTATATAAAATAAATGTTATACTATTGATTATAAACTTAGTATTATATCTAACACTTTATCTTGGTATGCTATTCTCTATACTGGTTGGTGTAACGCAAATTATAATGAGTATAATAATTGCATACAATTTTAAAACGCTTACTAAAAAAATAAAAATGCTCTTTACAACATATTTAGTTTTCTTAATACTTTTAACTTTAATTGCTTTAACAAACTACTTCTACCTCAATAATAATTATATAGTTATTATTTGGTTTGTTTTGCCTATTCTACTTGCTATATACCACACCTTTATAACCTTCAAAATATCTAAATCTTAAAACAATGAACCAAAACACCATATTTATGACAGGACATTGGGAAGATTTAATTATTTCAACTTTTGAAGTGGATAAAAAAATTCTTGAACCTTATTTACCCAAAAATACAGAAATAGATTTGTTTAATGGTAAGGCATTAATGAGTAGTGTTGCGTTTACGTTTTCTAAAGTTACCTTTTTTGGATTTAAAATTCCGTTTCATCAAAAATTTGGGCAAATTAATTTTCGGTTTTATGCAAAATCAAAAATCAATGGTGCAAAAGGTGTTGTTTTTATTAAAGAGTTTGCCCCAAAACCCATAATAGCTTTTATTGCAAACACGTTTTATAACGAGCCATATTATTTTAAAAACATACACTTAAATGTAAATTCTTCAGAAAATGAAAAAACATTAAAATATTCAATTAAACATATTCAATTAAAAACTAAAATTAACACCACCATAAAGTCTTTAACTAAAAACAAGCTTAACGCTTTTATTGTAGATAGATATACTGCATTTGTTAAAAGTAGCAAAACAAAAACCTTTCAATATAAAATAGACCACAAACCCTGGAAACTTTACCAAACTAAAACCACAGAAATAGATAAGCAGATACTAATGCTGCTACCCAAAAAGTTTAGAAATGCAAAACATATAAAAACCTGCGTCGTAGATGGCTCTTATGTGTCGGTTGAAAAAGGTATTTTACAACCCGCATTCTAAAAAAATAAAGCAAAACTTATATTTACCTAAAAACATTTACCTTATTTTTGATTTTGCAATAAAAACAAAATGCCAAAACACAAACTAAACCCCAATAATTGGGTAAAACTATACTCAGACTATCTCTTTTACTACACCATTACTCGTGTTAACGATAGAGAGGTTGCTAAAGATTTGATATCTGAAACTTTTTTGGCAGGTTTAAAATCTAAGGTGAACTATAAAGGTGATGCCAACGAACGCACCTGGTTAATTTCTATCTTAAAACGAAAAATTATTGACCATTACCGCAAAATAAATTCTAATAAAGGCAAAGCCGAAGTTAGAATAAACTACAATAGCAATACTGAATCTGAAGGAGACTGGCTAGAAGAGCGTGTTGCAGACCCTTTTGATAAAACTGCCGAAAACGCATTAGAAAACTCAGAACTCGGTGATGCCATATATAATTGCTTAGCAAAATTACCAGAAAAACAGGCTCAAGTGTTTAAAATGAAAACCATTTTAGACTACGAAACAGAAACAATATGTAATGAATTGGGCATAACTGCGTCTAATCTTTGGGTAATTATACATAGAGCACGAACAAGCCTTGCAGATTGTATGAAAAAAAATTGGTTGTAATTAAAAAAATACTATTTGAGAATAAATTAAGAATGAAAAAAAGTTATTTATTTATAAGCTGCGAAGAAGCCAAACAGATTTGTGACAAAACACAATACAAAGAAGCCACAACTTGGGAACGTGTAAAACTTAACATCCGTTTACTGTACTGCGACATTACAAAAACCTACTCTAAAAACAACACAAAGCTTACCAATGCTATAAAAAAAGCAGATGTTAATTGCATGCGTACTGATGAAATCTACAAACTTAAAAAACAGTTTGAAACCGAATTAGCAAAGCATCACTAAAACAACCAACCAAAATACAGGCAAACTCTCTACCCAAAACGCACTATAATATTGAGACTGATTTTTATTACAACACACTAATAATAGTAACGTTACCATACTAATAATTAGTGTAGAACTCATGGTGCATTGTACAAATTTGTCTTTAAAAAAATCTAAAACGATAGCAACAAATAAGAGTAAAACACCAATGATTTTGGTTTTTTTTATACCAATTTTTTGCGGAATTGTAGCCAGTTTTAAACTATCGTAATTTAAATCTCTAATTTCAAAAGGCAACATTAATACAATTACAAACAAAAAACGTTGCACACTTGTAATTATAAAATCTGTACTTAGAGCTGTTTTATTTTCAATTAACGGTAAAACAACAGTTGTAAATGTCCATACTAAAGCAATAATATAGATTTTCAATCCACCAATTTCTCTCAAATTCTTGTGATTATCAATAAAATACCTTTTGGGTAGTAAAGGAATTGCATATAAAAAAGTAATACCACCAAAAATGACTATTAAAATAAGGGTATCCATTTTAAGTTGAAATGCAAAAAAACACATCGCTACAAAAGCAATTAAAGAAAACACCTGAATTACTTTTAAACCAACCGTTAAACTGCGATGATGAAATTTTGCAACACCAAAATATTTTACAAAATTATACCCTGTAATAGTTGCAAAAAACACAAAACAAAGCACAGACTCATTGTAAGCTAACCCAAATTGAATTAGCGTTATCCAAGTTAATGCAAGCACAGCCAATGCCACATGGATACTACTATTAATATAAAAGTTGAGAATGCGTTTTAAAACAATCATATCACAAAAATAACTAATGTGTTAATAACCCAAAGTTTCCGTTAAAAACTTTAATCTCCTTTAGTAAAACAAAAAGACGAATTCCGTATCTTTGCATTTCATAATTTTTAGCAATTTTTAAATAATGAATACAACCGCTTTTTCACTTAGACATATTGGCCCAAGTCCGCAAGACCAAAAGGCAATGTTAACAACTATTGGTGTTAAAAATATTGACCAATTGATATTTGAGACACTACCAGATGACATAAAACTTAAACAAAATTTAGACTTAGCGCCAGCAATGAGTGAGCAAGCTTATTTATCTCATATCTATGAGCTTTCTCAACTTAATAAAGTCTATACTTCATATATTGGCTTAGGCTACCATCCGTCTAATTTACCCGCAGTAATACAGCGCAATATTTTAGAAAACCCAGGCTGGTACACAGCCTACACACCTTACCAAGCAGAAATTGCACAAGGACGTTTAGAGGCGCTATTAAATTTTCAAACTATGGTTATTGACTTAACAGGTATGGAAATTGCAAACGCATCGCTGCTAGACGAAAGTACTGCCGCTGCTGAAGCTATGAGCTTATTATTTGCCGTTAGAGCACGTGCTCAAAAAAAAGCGGGTGTAAATAAGTTTTTTGTGTCCGATTTAGTTTTGCCACAAACAATAGCGCTATTACAAACAAGAGCCAACCCTATTGGTATTGAACTCATTATTGGCAACGAAGCTAATTTTAACTTTTCGGAAGATGTTTTTGGCGCTTTATTACAATACCCAGGCAAAAACGGACAAATTACAGACATAAAACGTTTTATTGAAAAAGCGAATGCAGCAGATATTAAAGTTGCTGTTGCAGCAGATATTTTAAGCTTAGTTAAACTTGAAGCTCCAGGAAAATTTGGTGCAGATGTAGTCGTTGGCACAACGCAACGTTTTGGAATCCCTATGGGCTATGGTGGACCGCATGCCGCATACTTTGCAACTAAAGAAGCTTACAAAAGAGACATACCTGGCCGTATCATTGGTGTTACAAAAGATACCAACGGCAACCGAGCATTGCGTATGGCATTACAAACACGCGAGCAACATATTAAGCGAGACAAAGCAACATCAAATATTTGTACTGCACAAGTACTTTTAGCCGTTATGGCTGGCATGTACGCTGTATATCATGGCCCAAAAGGCTTAGAGTTTATTGCCAACCATGTTACTAATTGTACAACTACATTGGCAAATGCTTTAACTAATTTAGGCTTGCAACAAGTTAATTCTTCTTATTTTGATACGCTTCAAATTAAAGCTGATGCAAAAAAAGTAAATACCGAAGCCGAAAAACATGAAGTAAATTTTTATTACCCAGATGAAGAAACGGTTACAATTTCTTTAAATGAAACCACAACCATTTCAGACTTAAATACTATTGTTTCAATTTTTGAAAACGTTACAAAAAAAACCACAGATAAAATTATTTCACTTTCTAATAATGAAACCATTCCAGATACGTTAAAACGTCAATCTTCATTTTTAGAGTTTGAAGTTTTTAACTCCTACCATTCCGAAACAGAACTCATGCGTTACATAAAACGTTTAGAGCGAAAAGATTTAGCACTAAACCACTCCATGATTTCTTTAGGATCTTGTACAATGAAATTAAATGCAGCGTCAGAAATGCTACCACTAAGTTGGAGCAACTGGGGAAACATACATCCGTTTGTACCCGTTGAACAAGCTGAAGGTTATACTAAGGTTTTAAAAGCTTTAGAAGATCAGTTAACAGAAATCACAGGTTTTGCAGCTACATCATTACAACCAAATTCTGGCGCCCAAGGAGAGTTTGCTGGTTTAATGGTTATTAAAGCCTACCATGAGTCTCGTGGAGATCATCATAGAAATATATGTTTAATTCCGTCATCGGCACACGGCACAAATCCTGCAAGTGCGGTAATGGCTGGTATGAAAGTAGTAGTAACCAAAGCCTCAGAAAACGGCAACATAGACGTTGACGACTTAAGAGAAAAAGCCCAATTGCACAAAGCAAATTTATCTGCATTAATGGTAACCTATCCATCTACGCATGGTGTTTACGAATCTGCAATTAAAGAAATAACACAACTTATACACGATAATGGCGGACAAGTTTATATGGATGGTGCTAACATGAATGCACAAGTTGGTTTAACCAATCCGGGGCATATTGGCGCAGATGTGTGTCACCTTAATTTACATAAAACCTTTGCCATTCCTCATGGCGGCGGCGGACCAGGTGTTGGCCCAATTTGTGTTGCCAAACAACTCGTGCCTTTTTTACCAGGAAACCCCATTATAAAAACAGGTGGAGAACACGCAATATCTGCAATATCTGCAGCTCCTTTTGGTTCTTCTTTAGCCTGTATTATTTCTTACGGCTATATAAAAATGTTAGGTGCAAATGGATTAAAACAAGCAACTGAGATTGCTATTTTAAATGCCAATTATATAAAAGAACGTTTAGAAGATTTTTACCCGACGTTATACTCTGGCGAAAAAGGACGTGCAGCACACGAAATGATTATAGATTGCCGTGATTTTAAAGCAAATGGTATCGAAGTGGTTGATATTGCTAAACGCCTTATGGACTACGGTTTTCATGCACCAACAGTATCGTTTCCTGTTGCTGGCACCATGATGATAGAACCTACTGAAAGTGAAAACAAAGCAGAAATAGATCGCTTTTGTGATGCAATGATTTCTATTAGAAAAGAAATTGACTCTGCTGTAAAAGACAACCCAAATAATGTCTTAAAAAATGCACCACATACCATGGAGATGCTAACTGCCAACGATTGGCAATTACCATATACTAGAGAAACTGCTGCATTTCCGCTAAGCTTTATTAAAGATAATAAATTTTGGCCAACTGTAAGACGTGTTAATGACGCTTATGGAGATAGAAATTTAATGTGTAGTTGCGCACCTATTGAAGATTATATAGATGCGTAAGTTAAAGTAAACTAACACTTGTATTTTAAAGTGCTCATTTAGAGCACTTTTTTTATGTTTTTAAAATTATTTTCAAGTATTATTACGAATTTATTAAAAAATGAAATTTAAAAAACTTAAATTACAAAAACTCTCTATTATTAGTTAGATTCGTAGTTCTGAACAAAAAAATTAAAAACCATTATGGGTATTCGTATAACAGGAACAGGAAGTTTTATTCCTAGCCGTATTGAAAAAAATGAAGATTTTTATAATCATCAATTTTTAAACGCAGATGGCTCCACCATTAACAGCACCAATAAAGTTATAGTAGATAAATTTAAAGCCATTACTGGCATAGCGGAAAGACGCTATATAAAACCCGAATTATTAAACTCAGATATTGCTTTTTTTGCCTCAGAAAAAGCCATTGCAGATGCAAATATTAACAAAGAAACTATAGATTATATTATTGTTGCGCACAATTATGGCGATGTAAAACACAATGCTGAACAAAGCGATACAGTACCAAGTTTAGCCTCTAGAGTTAAACACTTACTGCAAATTAAAAACCCAAAATGTGTGGGTTACGATTTACTTTTTGGTTGCCCAGGTTGGATAGAAGGAGTTATACAAGCCAAAGCATTTATTGCATCTGGTATAGCAAAACGCTGTTTGGTTATAGGTACAGAAACCCTATCTCGTGTTATAGACAAGCACGATAGGGACTCAATGATATATAGCGATGGCGCGGGCGCAGCAATCATTGAAGAAACAAACGACGATCGTGGCATTTTAACACACAATACAGCAACTTTTGCTTTAGACGAAGCACATTTTATCTATTTTGGTGAAACAAATCACCCAAAAATTATGGATAAACGATGTTACATAAAAATGTATGGCCGTAAAATTTATGAATTTGCAATTACCAATGTACCACAAGCATTAAAAACATGTTTAGAAGATAGCGGAATTTCAATTAACAACGTAAAAAAAATACTAATACACCAAGCCAACGAAAAAATGGACGAAGCTATTGTAAAACGATTTTACAAGCTTTACAATATGAAAATGCCCGATGGTATAATGCCAATGACCATAAACACATTAGGAAACTCTAGCGTGGCAACTGTACCCACATTGTACGATATGATTTTAAAAGGCCAGCTTGAAAACCAAGAAATTAATAAAGGTGATGTTCTTATTTTTGCTAGCGTTGGTGCTGGTATGAATATTAACGCTATTGTTTATAGGCATTAATT
>JBMYXP010000065.1:0-12178 GCA_049608525.1 Winogradskyella sp. | reverse complement strand
CGATAAGCGTAACCACCAAATTAGCACCATAAGACAGTGTTATAAAGAAAACAACTCAAAGCAATCCACGAGCCTTAATCTCTAAATATTTATTAATAGTGTTAATGGTTAAATTTTCTGGTTCGGTTAAAATGGACTGAATACCATATTTTTGAAGTTCATTAACAATTAATCGTTTTTCGAAAGCAAATTTTTCGGCAATTACTTTATTATAAGTTTCTTTTACCGTTTCTGCGGGTTGAGACACCAACACATCTAACGCTGTGTTCTTAAAAAACACAACAACTAAAAGATGATTTTTTGCAATACCTTTTAAGTATGGCAATTGTCTGTTTAGTCCATCTAAGGTTTCAAAATTGGTGTAAAGTAACATTAAACTTCGACTTGTAATATGCCGTTTTACATCTGCGTATAACCTACTATAATCGCTTTCAAAAAAATCTGTACCTGTATTGTATAGTGTTTCTAAGATTAAATTCATTTGCGAGGTTCTGCGTTCTGCAACCACAACGTTTTCTACCTTTTTAGAAAATGCCAAAATACCTGCTTTGTCTTGTTTTTTTAAAGCGACGTTAGCGATTACTAATGCAGAATTTATAGCGTAATCTAAAAGCGTTAAACCATTAAAAGGCATTTTCATTATGCGCCCTTTATCTATAATAGAATATACAGGTTGCGATTTTTCGTCTTGAAACTGATTAACCATAAGTTGGTTTCGCTTTGCTGTGGCTTTCCAATTAATGGTTCTTAAATCGTCGCCTAAAACGTAGTCTTTAATTTGTTCAAACTCCATGGTATTACCAATCTTTCTTATTTTTTTTATGCCATATTGGTGAAGATTGTTGCTAATAGCTAATAAATTGTACTTGCGCAATTGCATAAAACTTGGATATGTTGGTACCATTGCTGTGTCATTGTACCAAAAACGTCTAGAAACTAGTCCAAAAACAGAGGTTACATAGATATTGAGTTTACCAAAGTGGTACTCACCACGCGCAACAGGCCTTAATTGATATTCAATTTTAGACGTGCTGGAAGCCTTTATTACTCTGCTAATTTCAAAATCTCTAACTTGAAACTGCTCGGGTATTTCATCTATAATAGTTATAAAAACTTTGAATGTATAGAAATTTTGAATCGTAATACAAACAGGGTTTTCATCTCCATTTGAAAATTTTTCAGGCAGTATGCGTTGTCCTAAAACCCCCTTTTTGGCAGCAAATAATAGTATAGCATCTAATACTGTTAAGGTTATAAACATTAACAAAATTAGCTTTACAATAGTAAATAGCCTCGGAAAAATAAAGCTGAGTACAAACAGAACACTAATACCAATACTGGCATAGAAAAATCTGTTTTGTAAATAAAATGGTTTTAAGCGTTTCATTTTATTCTACCGTTAAGAGATAATGGGTTTTTATTCATCATTACTATCTAGGAATTTCTACAGTTTCAATAATCTGTTTTATAATTTGCTTGGTCGTTACTCCTTCCATTTCGCGCTCTGGTGTTACAATAACACGATGTTGTAGTACTGGTATTGCAGCACGTTTAATATCTTCGGGTGTAACAAAATCGCGGCCGTTCATAGCTGCAAAAGCTTTACTGGCTTTTAAAATGGCAATAGAAGCTCTAGGTGATGCGCCTAAATACAAAAACGGGTTATTACGTGTATTGGCAATAATATCTGCTATGTATTTTAGCAAATGTGATTCTACAAGTATTGCTTCAACCAAATTTTGAAACTTATTAATTTGAATTTTAGACAAATGCGACGTTATTTGGTTGGTTTTGAGACCTCCGTTGAGGTTTTGCTCTCGGGTTAAGATTTCTACTTCTTCTTCTACATTTGGATAATCTATGTTTATTTTGAACAAAAATCGGTCTAATTGCGCTTCTGGTAATCTGTAAGTACCTTCTTGCTCAACTGGGTTTTGGGTAGCAAGTACAATAAATGGCAAATCCATTTTATAGGTATTGCCATCAATGGTTATTTGGCGCTCTTCCATAACCTCAAACAATGCCGATTGTGTTTTTGCTGGTGCTCTATTAATTTCGTCTATTAATATCATATTAGAAAAAATAGGCCCTTTTTTAAATTGAAACTCTGATGATTTCATATTAAACACCGATGTACCTAAAATATCACTTGGCATTAAATCTGGTGTGAATTGAATACGACTAAAACCAACATCTAAAGATGTTGCTAATAGTTTTGCAGAAATGGTTTTGGCAACACCTGGCACACCTTCGATAAGCGAATGTCCATTGGCTAAGATGGAAGCAATTAGCATATCTATCATTTCTTTTTGCCCAACGATAACCTTGCCAATTTCGGCTTTAATTAAAGCAATACCGTCTTTAAGCTCAGTTAAATCTATTCTGTTTTTAAAGCTGATATCTTCAGTCGTATTCTCTGAGTTTTGTATAGGTTGCGCTGTTGTTTCTTCTGGTTTATTTTGCTCAAAACCTTTATTTTGTTGGCTATCTAAGTGTTCCATAATTATCTGGTATAAAAACGTTCTATTGCTTTGTTTAATCGTATTAAATCTCCTTCATTACAAGTTGATTTGGATTTTAAAAATGCAATTTGGTTTATTAATTTTTCAACTTCTATGTGTTTTTTACCTGCTTTTAAAGCTAAGTTTTTTACAAACTTTTCATCTAAGATTTGTGTGTCTAAATAATAGGTACGTCTTATATGCTCTAAAAAATAGGTGATTTTTTTATTTATTAAATTATTATGATCTTTTGTTTCGTAGTACAAGTTACCTATGGTTTTAGTAAAATCTACAGTAGTATTTTTTAATGGTTCTATAACGTTAACTATTCGTTGTTTTCGTTTTGCATTAAAAATCATAAAAACAAGTGTGGTTATTAGTACAATATACCAAGCCCAACGCAATGCAGGTTGGCTAAGTATATAACGTAAGGGAGAATTGCTAAGGTTAGATCTGGCTTTGCTTCTTACATCAAAATAAATGGTTTCATCGCTTAGATAAGACATTACAGATGCTGCATATTTCTTATTATCTTTTTTTAATAACTGATAATTAGTAAACGTTGCGGGTTGCAAATGAAGATAAAAATAACCTTTTCCCCAAGGTGTTTTTATAAAGTTAGTTTGTAATGAGTCTCCAAATTTTTGATACCCTAAAACCGTAGTGTATAATGTATCTATTTTTGAAAAATAAATGTTGCTAAGTCCTTTTTCTATGGTTATACTATCGTTAATAAAGCTAGGGTTTGCAAAAGACAACTCTGCTTTACCAGAAAAACTAAAATCGTTATTGGTGCTAAATTTTAGCGAATCTACTAGCTTTTCTGGAAAATAATTGCTAGATATAAAAATGTCGTTTCCAAAGGATGCAAAATCTAAAAGCTCTTGAGCAGATGAGTTATCTATTTTTGGCAATTCATCTATTAACATATAAGTACCATGGGTTTGGTATGTAGAATCTTCCCAACTGTATAGCTCATCAAAATACTCGTAAGGTGTTACTCGTATATTATTTACTTTACTTTTTGGAAACAGTTGGTGTAATTCTTCATAAAACACAAATGTACCAAAAGGTATTTTATGGGTTTCGTTATAGGTTTTCTGCCAGTTTATTGGTGGTGGTGTAGAAAATTCTATTATAACAATTCCGAGAAAGAGCAGCACTAAAATGCCGATATATATTTTTAGTGTTTTACTCATGTTTTTAGTGAATTTAAAAATTGAGTAAATGCCTTTTTTGCCTTATTAAATTGCTGATTATCTATAGAAAATTCACCATACCATATATAATTATAGAGGTAAGCGAGATAAGAAAATTCTTTCTTTAAACTATCGGAAGTAATTTCATAATAATAATCGCTATTTGTTTTTTCTACATCGTAATCAATAAGTTCTGCTTCAGATAAATCTTTGAGTAGCCATAAATAATAATACCGAATTGATAAACGGTAGTTATTATCTTTTTCTGCTGCTTTTATAAGCGATTTAAAATCTGTTTCATAAATACGACTTTCAATATCTGTTACAGGTATAATGCTCTTGTCTGACGATTTACCAAAAACCCATTTTCCTTCTTTATTAATAATTGCTTTTACAATAAAAAATATTACCAATATAAAAATGACGACATAGAAAATTTTTAAGATAATACCTGTTATGTCTGCTGCCTTAGCATCTGAGTTAATATCAAATAAGCTTTTAAAAAAATCTGAAAGCCATTGCTTAAAACGAGACCACCAACCCGAGTTGTTTACTGTACGTTCGTAAATAAAATCGGTGTTAGAATACTTGTCTTTTAAATTTTCAAAATTTCGTTTTTCAATAGGTTCTACATCTACAACTACTGAATCTTGACGTGTTTGCACCTCAAATACTCGTGAAATGGTTGCGTTTATACGTGTAGAAATTCCGAAGAAAAAAAGGACGATATATAAAATTCTAAATTTATTCACTAATTCCGATACGGTCAATATCGCTTTTTATGTTAATATTTTCTTTGTCTTCTTTCAAACTATAAAACACAATACCTTGATTAACTTGTACACAAATATTTAAAACTACACCTGTAAAATAAGACAGTATAAAAATAAAAATCATTATAACAGATACGGATTTTGTAATTTCTTCTGGGTTTGGTGATGCACCTGGTTCTAAACCCGTTAACATATCTATAATAAAAACAAAATACGGCACAAGTGAAATTATATTTTGAACAATATAACTCATTAAAAAAAACAAACCTGCAGATCCTATTGCTGCCCAAAACTTAGAACGTACTAAATACCATGCGTACCCAAAGCTATTCCAAATGCCTTTTTTAGATTCAATATACTCCATTAAAGTGCCTTGATAGAATAAACTTACAGCACCAACTACAAGTGGTAGTAATAAAATTCCTATTAGTGTAATTGCTAAAACAAAACTTACAATACCTGCTAATATAAAAATAGGAATAGCTATTAATAAACTACATATTATGAAAATAAAAATCTTTCCAATTTTAATTTTGTACTGCGCAACAATATCTGAAGCATTAAATGATTTACTCCCATTTTTAGCATATAGTTTTAAATAAATGGGCACAAACGCGTACGAAATTGTAGAAGAAATTATCCCAACAACCAAAAAGACACTAAGAAATAACACAAAAACTACAGCGTTTTCGTTTATATAGTTTTCTATTGCATTAGGATTTTCATTAGACATGCCACCAAAAAGCATATCGGTATAAAAATTACTAAAAAAGTATAGCAGTACCATTAGTATTAAAATAAAAATACCATTAACGATAAAAAAGTTTTTATAAAGATGACCTCCATTTTGTTTTAAAAACAAAAACGTATCTTGAAAAAACTCTCCAAAACCTCTAGATTTATATAATTGCATGTACTTTTTTTAATTTTTGATTAACAATAAATGGGTAAACTAAATAATAAAACGAAATTAAACCAAGCGTAGTTAATATAATACCAACCGATAACCAATTTGGCATTATATTAGAATAACGTGTTACAAAACCTTCTAAAAAACCTGCCGCTATGGTAAATGGAAATGTGCTTATTAAAATTTTTACTCCATTTTTAACACCCATTTTAAAGGAGGTAAGCCTAGAAAATGTTTTAGGAAATAAAATACTAGCACCCAAAATAAGCCCAGCAGCTCCTTCTATAACTATTGCAAATATCTCCATGGATCCATGGATCCAAATACCTCGTACGCTTTCCCAAAGTACACCTTCTTTATAAAAAAAATATTGAAATGCACCAACCATAATACCATTGTAAAGCATTACTAAAGCAGTACCTAATCCCCCAAAAACTCCGTATATAAAAGCTTTTATGCCAACATACAAATTATTTAAAGTAATACCAATAAAACTTCCCCAATTACTACCACTTTTATAAACCGCAACAGGATCGCCAGCTTCTATGTTTTCTAAAGTTTTATTAACATAGTTATCACTTAAAATGAGTCTTACAAAAGAATCGTCGTAAGCCGCAGATAATGCGCCAATGGTTACAAAACTTATAAATAAAATAAACGAATACAGCACATATCGCCTGTATTCATAGACAACTTGTGGTACTTCGGTTTTCCAAAAATGCACAACTCTATTTTTTTCTTCGCGTTTGGTTGTATATATTTTTTGAAAGGCTCTTGCCGCAAGGTTGTTTAAATAAAGAATTGTTTTACTTTTGGGGTAGTAGGTTTGAGCGTAAGATAAATCATTTACTAACTGAATATAAAGCGATGCCAACTCATCTGGGTTTTTAAGTTGCTTACCAAAAATAGCTTTTTCAAAATTGAGCCATTTTTGTTTATTTTGCTTAATAAATGCGACTTCTCTCATAACAAATCAAATTAACATAATTAATGGTAGAGTTACAAATAAATACAACACAAAATGTTAATATTAATTTTATTGCAGCAAGCGTTGGCGAGCGTATTTTGGCATACGTTATAGATTTTATAATTAAAATTGCTTACGCTTTTGTAACTTATCAAATTGTATTTAATTTATTTGAAATTGATAACATGCTAGAAAACATGGATCAATGGTCTAAAATAGCCATACTCGTTTCCTTTTATCTTCCTGTTGTTTTTTATTCTTTAGTTTTTGAAACTTTTTTAGACGGGCAAACTATTGGAAAACGCATTATGAAAATAAAAGTGGTAAAAATTGACGGCTACCAAGCTTCAATTTTCGATTATTTAGTCCGTTGGTTTTTTAGAATAGTAGATCTAAACTTATTTGGTCCTGTTTTTGGTACTATTGTCGCTTTAATTACAATTGCAACCAGTAAAAAAAGTCAACGTTTAGGTGATATGGTTGCTGGTACTGCTGTAATTACACTAAAAAACAATATTAATATAAGCCACACAATACTAGAACATTTAAAAAATGATTACTTACCAAAGTACCCTAGCGTAATAAAACTTACAGATAACGATGCCCGTATTATAAAAGAAACCTACGTGAGAGCTAAAGCTACTAGAGATTACAAAACACTAGCTAAATTAAGAGAAAAAATTATTGACGTTATTGCATTAAAGGACTATGACGAAAATGACATTCAGTTTATAGATACAATTTTAAAAGATTACAACTATTATACACAGAATATGTAAGCAGAAAAGTAATTGGTGCAAAATGAAAAATATTAAAAATTTACACAAAAAACCATGTTTATACAAACCATTGATATTTTAGGAACCATAGCTTTTGCTATTTCTGGCGTTTTGGTAGCAATGACCAAACGTTTAGATCCTTTTGGTGTATTTATAATTGCTTTTGTTACAGCAGTTGGTGGTGGTACATTACGCGATTTACTTATTGGCGCAACACCCGTTTTTTGGATGACAAATATGGTTTTTATCTATGTTATTTCTACCGCTACATTACTGGCTGTAATTTTTAGAAACCAAATAAAACACTTAAGAAAATCGCTTTTTTTATTTGATACCATTGGTATTGGTTTATATACTGTAATTGGTATTGAAAAAGGGTTAGTAGCAGATTTACACCCAATTATTTGTATTGCTTTAGGTACAATGTCTGCCTGTTTTGGCGGTGTAATACGCGATATACTCTGTAATGAAATTCCTGTAATATTTAGAAAAGAAATCTATGCTACAGCCTGTATTTTTGGAGGAATTTCGTATTTCACATTACGTGAATTTATTATCGACGAAAATATTATTTTTATAATTACCCTAAGTGTTGTTATTATAATTAGGTTACTCGCGGTAATTTTTAAAATTAGTTTGCCAACCATTTATAGTACAAAATCAAACACAGAGTAAAGGTATTACAACCTACAAATCAACACTTTCTACAATTTCTAATAATATTAAATCTTTAGCGTTATTATAAAATTTTTGTTTGGCAACTTTATCGTCTATTTCTATATAACCAAAGGTATTAAAATGACACCCTAAAATTTTATTACATGCTACAAAATCACTTGCCAAAATTACATCGTTAATTCCCATTGTAAAATCATCTCCAATAGGCAAAATAGCTAAGTCTAGTTTGTAGCGGTATTAATTCCATATCCATAGTTAACGCAGTATCGCCAGCTATATAGATGTTTTTTTTCTTCAACAATAAAAACAACTGATTGCCCAGTATATGTTCCGTCTGCAAAAAGATGATGTATGTATGGCATTTACATATTTTGAACTCCCAAATTTAAAATTCCAAGTACCTCCGTACTGCATTGGGCAACCTTTAAATCCTAAGTTTTGATAATGTGTTACAATTTTATAGTTTGAAATTTTTACCGTTTCTGTGCGTTTTGCAATGGCTTCTATATCTAATAATTACAACTTAAAATAAGCCCTATAATTCGTTTCTTCAGTTTGAATGCCTAAACACGCATGTCCATAAAATGTAATTTTTATACGTATTATTCTAAAATCATAAATTGTTTTTTCTTTCGTCCAGAACTCGACATTATAAATTTTTCGTTATTAAAATTTCCATAATAAGGCACATAAAATGTTTTTCCTTTATTATCTTGAATTTTGTTGTAAGCCACTTCACCGTTACTTTGGTAAACAAAATCGTATAGCGCAGAAGACTCTAACCAGCCTTGAGATACTTTTGTTCTGCCATCTTTCTTTTCTGTTAAGTTTTTACCCGAATTTAAAATAACATGCAACTCATCATTTTTTAGAAACGCATTATAAGATGGTGCTAAGGCGCGTTTAAAAATACTGCGTCCCCAATCTAAATTACCAGAAGCGTCTGCTTTTAATATTAAAATATCGTCGTAATGAAAAACTGGCACCGAGTAACCACCGCCAACACCAGTAGATACATAGTTATAGGTTATGTAAAACTCTTCTGCCAAAATATAAGTATTCCCTTTACTGTCTTGCAGAATATAGTCTATATAAAAATTAGACAACTCCTTGCCTTTCTTCTTTTTCTTTTTTGCCTTTCTGTAGCCATACAAATCTTCGTAAACATCTATTGGTAAGTTGGTTGTATTTGTGCTTAATACCGTAAGTGCATTACTGTCTATTTTAAAATTGCAACCTCCTTTTATTCTTCCTACGTTTCTTTCTGAATAAAAACCTACCAAATTTAACCTGTTTTTAACTTTAGAAATGACTAAAGATTTAATGTGCAAATCGTCGGTTAAATCTACGGTTACATCTTTTACATTGTCTTTAGTGATTTTATTTAATACAAATTGATAGTTGGCTTCTCCTTTCTTTTTTAAAGATCTGCCATCAATAAATAATTTGCCCAAAGCATAGACCGTTGCAGAATTATCTATTACTAAATCATTGGGCTGAAAATAACGCTCCTTGTGCTCTTGGTAAGCTTTTTTATAAACTAATTTTAGCGTTTTGGTATTAAAAACTCTTATGGTATATGAGTTGCTATTTTTTTTAATATTATCTGTAGCTATTGCAAAATAATCTCCGTTTGGCGAAATAGCAACACTGGTTTCTCGCTTATTGTTTCTGGCAAAAAGACGTTGCTTTTTTTCTACGTTGGCTGTAAACAGTGCTTCTTTTTTGTGGCTTTTTTGTTTTAAGTTAAATACGTGTGCATAGACGATGCGTTCATTTTTTGTTGGAGAAAAAACCGTAAAAAACTTCATTTCATCACCATAAAAAACATCACCAACATAAGCTTCTTTTCTACTACTTTCTATAACTTTACTGAAAATTTTATTTAATTTTTCATCAAAAACATCAAAAAGAAAATCTTTTTTACTGTTTCTTACTATACCTGTTAAATTGGCTTCTGTACTGTGTATGGCTAATATAGATCTTGCCTTTACTTTATCTTTATAAACATTACTCTCTGTAACTTTTAGTTTTGAGGTTTGTGCGTTTACAATAGATGTTGCAAGTAGTAATAAGAATAAAATTTGCTTTTTCATAAATTTTTATTTTTTATTAGTTCAATTAGTCTGTAGCTTCTATTTTTAAGCGTTTGTCATTTTTATAAGATGCAATAAAAGCGTCTCTAAACCCTAGCTTAACTATTGCTTTTCTAAAGGCTTGTGCTTCTGGCAAGGTTTCAAAATTACCCAAAGCATATTTATTATAACTTCTATCGCTAATTTGCTTAAAATTTACAAAGTTTGAAGAATATAAACTCATATCACTTTTTTTAAAGGCTCCTATTTGCACTGCATAAATTGTTTTATCAACTAAAGACGCTTGCTCAGCATTTTGTGTTTTATGTTCTTCTAACTCGTGTTGCAAATTGCTGATTTCAATTTTATAATTTTGCAAACTATCGGTATCTATAACTTGCTGTGTGTCTTCTACTTTTACGTAATTTTTAGCATATTTAAACTTAAACACAATAAAAAATATTAGTGATAACAAAAACAAACAGCCTAAAATTATACTTATAATAGTTAATTTTCTTTTTTGTTCTTTTACGTGGTTAAAATCTTTTGTTAACTCAATATTATTTTCTTGATGAGCTAATAGGTTTTGATGAGCTTCTTCTTCTAAATATGGCATGTTTTATTTTTTTAATTAAATGATAAAAAGTATAGCAAATAAAAATGTGCTTAATGCTACTTTTTTGAGTTCTGGGTCTAAATGTCTTGGTATGGTGCTTTTGGCAACCACTTTTATATTATGAAGTAAAGGTAAAAAAGCTATTAAAAATAAAAATTGCTTGGGACTATTATAATTATAAGTTGCAAAACAAATAGCACAAAAAAGTGCTGCTGCGATAAGAAAATAGTGGTATTTTTTTGCTCCTTGTTCTCCAAGTTTAACTGCTAATGTTATTTTATTATGCTTAATATCTTCTGCTCTATCTCGCATATTATTGAGGTTAAGTACCGCAGCACTTAAAAGCCCAATTGAAATTGCTGGTAAAAACACATCCCAAACTATGGTTTTAGTGTAAAGAAAATAACTACCAACTGTACTTAACAACCCAAAAAACAAAAACACAAAAACATCTCCAAAACCCGAGTAGCCATACGCATTATTACCAACTGTATATTTTATTGCGGCTAATATAGAGAGTATGCCTAAAAATAAGAATAGTATAGACCACCAAATATTTTCACTACCAAAAGCGACATATATTAGTAGTAATGCCAAAAGTAACGATACAACAGCCAATAGTATCATGGCGGTTTTCATTTGTTTTGCTGAAATAATACCAGATGCCACCAAACGTTTTTCGCCTTGGCGATTTGCATCTGTGCCTTTAACTCCATCTCCGTAATCGTTTGCAAAATTTGATACAACTTGAAAACATATTGTAGTGAGAATGGCTAGTATAAAAATACAATAATCTATTTTAAATTTTGGATAATCGTTTATTATACCATCAGATAAATTTAGTACTTTAAAGTTAGCCAAACCACAACCCATAATAATACCAGATACCGAAAGTGGTAAGGTACGTAATCTTGCTGCGGCTATCCAATGTTTTATTTTCAAAGGTTAATAGGTTTTTGAGTTTAAAATGTGTACTGTTTTTCTCGCAAAGGCGCTAAAAAGCTAAGTGTTGTTGTTGTCTCTGTGTAGCTCTTTGAATCTTTTGTGCAATTCTGCGAAATAGCTCATTTTTATTTTACTATAAACTAATTACTGAATACTGTAAACTGATTACTGCAAACTAAATCAAGGTATCCATTTCTTATCAAAATTAGGCTTTCGCTTTTCTAAAAATGCATCTCTTCCTTCTTTTGCTTCGTCTGTCATGTATGCTAATCTTGTAGCTTCGCCTGCAAAAACTTGTTGCCCAACCATGCCATCATCTGTAAGATTCATCGCAAATTTTAACATTTTAATAGATGTTGGCGATTTTTCTAATATCTCTTGCGCCCATTGGTAGGCTGTGTTTTCTAACTCTGCATGAGGAATTACAGCGTTTACCATACCCATTTCGTAAGCTTCTTGTGCGGAATAATTTCGTCCTAAAAAGAAAATCTCTCTTGCTTTTTTCTGCCCAACCATTTTTGCTAAATATGCCGATCCGTAACCGCCATCAAAGCTAGTAACGTCTGCATCGGTTTGTTTAAAAATGGCGTGTTCTTTGCTTGCCAAAGTTAAATCGCAAACCACATGCAAACTATGTCCGCCACCAACTGCCCAACCTGGTACAACGGCTATAACGGCTTTTGGCATAAAACGAATTAAACGCTGAACTTCTAATATATTTAAACGGTGATAACC
>JBMYXP010000064.1:0-12262 GCA_049608525.1 Winogradskyella sp. | reverse complement strand
AAAACAACACAACACGTTCTCACACAATTTATTAAAATCTATAAACTACCTCTCACCATTCCATTCCGCATAAAATTGCTTTAAATATTGTTTCATAAATTGGTGCCGTTTTTCAGCAATTTTTCGCCCTGTTTTGGTGTGCATTTGGTCTTTTAAAAGTAGTAATTTTTCGTAGAAGTGGTTAATTGTTGGGGCATTAGAGGTCTTGTATTCAGTTTTTGTCATGCTAAGGTTTGGAGAAACCTCAGGGTTGTATAACGCTCTGTTTTTAAAACCGCCATAATTAAAGCAACGTGCAATACCAATGGCGCCAATAGCATCTAAGCGGTCGGCATCTTGTACCACTTCAAACTCTTTTGAGGTAAAATTTCTGTCTAAATCAAAAGAATTTTTAAAAGACATATTTTCAATAATTTGGGTAACATGCTCAATAACTTGGCTATCTACATTGTGTTTTAACAGAAATTTACTTGCTAGTTTTGGTCCAATAGTTTCGTCTCCGTTATTAAATTTAGAATCTGCAATATCGTGCAGTAATGCAGCCAAAATAACAACTAAATGATTACTGTTTTCACTTTTTGAAATAAGTATCGCATTTTTATAGACACGCTCTACATGAAACCAATCGTGTCCGCCTTCGGCATCTTTTAATGTGTCTTTAACAAAACGTATAGTAGCTTCAATTAATGGATTATCATTCATACAGTATTACCAATTAGGATTTAAAATGCGCTATAACTAATTTGAATTATATGTTGTTTAAACAAAACATTAAAGCATAGTTTTGGTTTCATTTTATATTGAAATTTGAGCGAAATAGAAACGAATTCTATAGCGTCTTATTTTAAGTTGTAATTGGTATAACACCATTAATGATTTCCGTTTCTACCTTGGCGATGAGTTCTGTTTTGTTTTCAAAATCATTACTATGTAAAGGTTTATGAACGGTGTATTTTATATGTGCGCCAATGCCCATCGGAAACTTTCCGTAACGTAACGTTTTCCATGAGTTATTGATTGTAATAGGCACAATTAAAGCATTTGGTATATTATTAATTAGAGTTAGTAAACCTTTGGTTTTAAAAGGTTTGGGTTGCCCGTTTCTACTTCTTGTACCTTCAGGAAATATAACTGCAGCCCAATTATTTTTTTCAATACGTTTTGCAAATTTTTCTATAATTTTTATAGACTCTAAAGGGTTTTTTCTATCGATGAGAGCAGAGCCACCATGGTTTAAGTTGTAAGATATACTTGGTATGCCTTTACCTAATTCTTTTTTACTGATAAATTTTACATGGTGTTTGCGCAAATACCAAATTAAAGGCGGAATATCGTACATGCTTTGGTGGTTAGCAACAATAATGAGAGGTGTGTTTTTTGGAATAGTAAATGGGTTGTTAAATGAAAAGCGTGTGCCTAAGATATTTAAACTTCGCATTATAAAAAACTGCAACCCATCTACACTAACTTTGTGGGCTTTATAACCAAATAACGTATTACAACACCATTGTATAGGCTGAAATATTACCAAGATTAAGCCAAAGCAAATAAAATATAAAAGGGTTAGTGGATAAGCGATTAGTTTTTGCACAAAGATGAGTTTTATCTGTTTGCAAAAGTAGCTAAAATCTTAATTTCTTAGTTTAAAAAATAGCAACACATTGATTGTCCTCGCAGGTAAACCCCGTTGGTTCGGGTGTAATTGCACAATCTGAAACAGCACCGCAAGTTTCATTATAATTAGCCTCTTGTGCATTAAACTCAGTAACAAGTAGTTCTAATTGCTCAGTATCTATCGAGGTTGTATAAATAAGATACTCCCATGGGCCGCCACAAGGTTTTTCCCCAAAGGCAATATAACGACACTCAAACTCAGCATCACAAACAGATGTTGCGGCAAAATCTTTTATAGAAACCCTAAGATCCTCTAAGTTTTGTTGAAGTTCTACACAGGTTACTGGGTTGTCATCTTCTATTGTGCATGAAACCATACCAAATAAAATACTGAAAACGGCAAAACTACACACTACTAATTTTTTCATAATTTTGGTTTTTTAATAGATGTTATAATCATAAAAAGGTTGCGTCTAAAAAAAATAAAAAACGAAACCCTAACTGTTTTTACTAAGATTTAGCCAACAAATTATTTTGTGAGTTTTAACACACCTTGCTGTTTTAACTTTTAAAATGATGAAATAAGGTCTTTACCCTTAAAAGAAAATTTTAAACCAACACCTATTTGGTGAAACGTTCCTTTTCTAAAGGTGTTTTCTAAGGCTAAAGGCACGTTAATATTAGTTTTGTCTATACGATAGGCATAATCTATATAAAACATAAACTGACTGGAGACTTCGTAGGTTAAGTAAGCTCCATAGCTACGTAATTTTGCCGAATCATATTGACGTGCACTATTGGTAAAAGTGTTTTTGTAACGCGAATTACCAACCACAGAGGCAGTTACACCAATTCTAAAATTATTAGTAGCCACATATTCGTAACCCAAAAACGCAAATTGCTCTGCCACTCTACTTTTGTTATACGTGCCAACAACCGCTTTGTTTTTGGTGTTAAAAAAACTAGAGCCAATAGATCCGCCTATAAAAAACTGTTTGTATATATAAATTTGAAGTTTAAAGCTCATTCCTCCATTTCCTTCTAAACCATTTCCAATAAAATTGTCTCCAGATACAATAGGGTTATGATAACCTAAGGAATAAGCAATATAGCGTTGTTTAGCGTTTGTTAAGGTGTCGCTATTTTTAGTCGTTAATTTTTTTTCATCAGTCGCTTGTGCAGATACGTTTAGCGATAAAACGACTAACAAAGCAAAAACAATGTGCTTAATAGTTGAATGTAAAATCATAGTTGTCTTGGTTAATGGTAACTATTTCAGTAATTGTTTCTTGCTCATTTGTAGAATAGCTAAATTCTACCTCTGTTCCATAAGGTGTTTTAAAGCTACCATCTAAATTTGGGTTTTCATCACCTAAAGTTCTATTTAGTGCTTGGTTTTCAAAACAATAACTTTCTAATGGTACTAAGATCTCTTCATCAAAGTATTCAAAACAATTGGTGTCTTTAAATTTGAAAGAAAACTGCAAGCTGTTACCTTCTCCGCTAACACGAGTTATGTTGTAATTAAAAGTACCCACTCGTTTTAGAGTAATGGTTTCTAAGTTAAAAACAAGATTGTCTGGTACATTAGAGACGGTGCTTGTAGCATACTCATAATAGGTGTAATTATTGTCTTTTAAGACTACAATTGAAAAATCAATATCTTTATCTAAAAGAGAAACCACATTAAACTCTCCGTTTTCATTACTGTAATTACGACCAAGAAGAAACGCGTTAGTACCAGATGGTGCGGGAGCAAAAATAATACCTGTAGATCGTCTTGTGTACACGCTAATTTCTGCACCACTTATGGGGTCTCCTAATTCATCAACAACAAGTCCTGTTGCTAAAACCCTAACATTGGGTTCAAATTTTACATCGCAACTAAAAAACAAAAGGCAGTTGCTCATTAAAAAAAACAGAACATATTTTTTCATAACGGTTATTTTAATTTATAGATGCTTAAAGTGTAAAAGGGTTGCGTTAGTTTGAAAAAAATAAAGCCGAATCTTACGAAACGGCTTTTTGTCATTTTTATAAATAAAAAACGCTTAGAGGTCAAATTTAATACCTTGTGCTAACGGCAACTCATCAGAGTAGTTTACTGTATTAGTTTGGCGACGCATATAGACTTTCCAAGCATCAGAGCCAGACTCACGTCCGCCACCTGTTTCTTTTTCACCACCAAAAGCTCCGCCAATTTCTGCACCAGATGTGCCAATATTTACGTTTGCAATTCCGCAGTCAGAACCGGCATAAGACAAAAACTTCTCAGCTTCTTTCATTTCGTTGGTCATAATTGCAGAAGATAACCCTTGTGCCACACCATTTTGCTTAGCAATAGCATTTTCTACACCTCCAGAATATTTCATAAGGTATAAAATAGGTGCAAATGTTTCGTGCTGTACAATTTCAAAATCATTTTCGGCTTCAATAATTGCTGGTTTTACGTAGCAACCACTTTCGTAACCTTCACCTTCTAAAACTCCACCTTCAACTAATACGTTTCCACCTTCAGCTTTTGCTTTTTCAATAGCAGCTAAATACGTCTTTACAGAATCGTGATCGATTAATGGACCGATATGATTTTTTTCATCTAAAGGATTTCCAATAGTTAACTGCCCATAAGCACCAACAATGGCATCGCGTACTTTGTCATATACAGATTCGTGAATAATTAATCGTCTTGTCGATGTACAACGTTGTCCGCAAGTTCCTACAGCACCAAATACAGCACCAGGAACAACTACTTTTAAATCTGCAGATGGTGTAATAATAATAGCATTGTTACCACCTAGCTCTAATAAAGATTTACCAAAACGCTCGGCAACTGTTGCACCAACAATACGACCCATACGTGTAGATCCTGTAGCAGATACTAGAGGGATTCTATGATCTGTAGTCATAAATTCGCCAACTTTATAATCTCCGTTTATAATACAAGAGATACCTTCTGGCAGATTGTTTTCTTTTAAAATGTCTGCTATAATATTTTGGCAAGCAATGGCACATAAAGGAGCTTTTTCTGAACCTTTCCACACACATACATCACCGCAAATCCAAGCTAAAGCCGTGTTCCAAGCCCAAACTGCAACTGGGAAGTTAAAAGCCGAGATAATACCAACCACACCAATTGGGTGCCATTGCTCGCGCATTACATGTCCTGCGCGTTCCGACGGAATAGTTTGTCCGTTTAATTGACGAGATAACCCTACTGCAAAATCACAGATATCAATCATTTCTTGTACCTCGCCGTAACCTTCTTGCAGAGATTTTCCCATTTCATAAGACACCAATTTTCCTAAAGGTTCTTTTAAGTCTCTTAATTTGTTTCCAAACTGACGTACAATTTCTCCACGTTGTGGTGCAGGTTTATCTCTCCAAGTTAAAAATGCAGAAGTTGCTGCATCCATTACCTTGTCGTAATCGGCTCTTGTTGTTGTTTTTACTTTACCAATTAGTTTGCCATCTACTGGCGAGTAACTTTCAATAACATCTCCGCTCGAAAAATTATGAGAACCCGTAGAAGTGCCTTCATTTATGTCTTTAACACCCAACTGATTTAACGCCTCTTTGATTCCGAAATTGGCAGTAACTGCTTCCATATATGCTTGTTTTTTTATAAATTATTAAATACTAATGCAAAGTTACTAATAAAAAGTTGGTTTTTGTTGAAGCTGTAATTCTAAAAATGTAACTTTAGGGCAGTTATAAAATGTATTATATTATGAAAAACACCGCTTTTATCCTCTTATTCCTTTTCTGTTTTGCCTGTGGAGAGCAAACACCAAACTCAGATAACACCTCTAAAAATAGCAGTACAGCTAATCCTAAAAATGAAGAAAGAAAAAAACAAGAATTTGCAATTGTAATTCATGGTGGTGCAGGCACTATTTTAAAAAAGAATATGACACCACAGCTCGAAGCTGCTTACCAAGCAAAACTAGAGGAAGCTATTAAGGTTGGTTATGCCATTTTAAAAAATGGAGGAACTAGCCTAGATGCAGTAGAAAAAACAATAAATGTTATGGAAAACTCACCATTATTTAATGCGGGGAAAGGTGCTGTTTTTACTAACGCAGCTACAAATGAGTTAGATGCTTCTATTATGGACGGAAAAACTCTAAATGCTGGTGCCTCTGCCGGAACAACAACAGTAAAAAACCCCATAAATTTAGCAAGAGCAGTAATGGAAAAATCTGAACATGTAATGCTATCTGGTAAAGGAGCTGAAGTTTTTGCTAAAGCACAAGGCATAGAATTAGTTGAACCCAGTTACTTTTTTACCGAAAAAAGGTTTCAATCATTAAAGCGTATTAAAGCGAAAGAGAAAACGGAGTTAGATCACCATAACAACACCACATTTTACGATCCATTTATACAAGATTCAAAATACGGTACGGTTGGCTGCGCCGCATTAGATAAAAACGGCAATTTAGCTGCTGGCACATCTACAGGTGGAATGACCAATAAACGGTACGGCAGAATAGGCGATACACCAATTATTGGCGCTGGCACCTATGCAAACAATGCAACGTGTGCGGTCTCTAGTACAGGTTGGGGTGAGTATTTTATTAGAGGTATGGTGGCTCACGATATTTCGGCACTTATGGCTTATAAAGACTTGTCGCTACAAGAAGCATCTCGTGTTGTTATTCAAGATAAACTAACTAAATTAGGAGGTACAGGTGGTATAATTGCAGTAGATAAAAACGGAAATATGGTTATGGAATTTAATACTGCTGGTATGTACCGAGCAACCATGAATGCCAAAGGAGAGTTAACTGTTGGTATATATAAGAAGTAAGAATTGGTATTACAACTCACCAAAATCATAAAACAACGCAGCATACTCAATTATAAGAAAGACACCAATAGTTTTTCAAAACAATAAAACCATATAAACCCACCAACCATGCAAATTAAAAAACACGTTGCTTTCTTAATCGTTATGGCATTAGCCGTTTCTTGTAAAAAAACAACAGTAGAAACCGATAATGTTTTTAAATTTAGAGATTACATTAGTTATACAACCTCTGGGGTGGTTTCTGTTGCAGCACCTATTACTATTAACTTGGCTAAAGATGTTAAAAATTGGGATGCAGCACAACTTTTAGATACGGATTTAGTTAAAATAAAACCACATGTACAAGGCACATTAAAAGCTATTAATAAGCATACGTTAGTTTTTACACCAAACGAAGTTTTAGAATCGGGTACAGAATATGCGGTTACTGTACATCTTGGGGATATTTATAATGCCATTCCTAGTGAATTTGAAAACTATACATTTCAGTTTAAAACCATAACTCCAGGTTTTAGCATTACCACTAACAATTTACAATCTTATAGTAAAACATGGCAATATTTGTCTGGGCAGTTGCGCTCGGCAGATGTTATTTCGCTTAACGATGCAAAGCAGTTGGTGGCTGCTTTTCAAAATAAAAAAGCATTAACTATCGTTTGGAACGCAACCGACATACGGTCTCAATTTTTTGAATTTAAAATAGATAGCATTAACCGTAAGGTTGAAGACAGTAAAATTGAGGTCTCTTGGAACGGTAAAGCGATTAAAGCCGATAATAAAGGTGAAAATTCTATAACGATTCCGGGTAAAAACAACTTTACTATTATTAGTACAGAAGTGTTTCAAAACCCCGAACAATACGTATCAATCAATTTTTCAGATCCCTTAAAAAAACAACAGAATTTTGCGGGTTTAGTGTCTATTCAAAATGTAAAAAACCCTAAATATACGGTTAATGGTAATGTATTAAAAGTGTATCCTAACTCTAAACTAGCAGGAGATATTCAAGTAGATGTATTTAAAGGCATTAAAAACACAGATGGTTTTAAACTAAAAAAAGCATACTCACAAGCGTTAACTTTTGAAGAGTTAAAACCGCAAGTACGTTTATTAGGTAATGGTACAATCTTACCCAATTCTCAAGATTTAAAATTTAATTTTGAAGCCGTTAACCTAAGTAAAGTTGATGTAAGAATCATAAAAATATTTGAAGATAATGTCCTTCAATTTTTGCAAGAAAATAATATGGATAGTAATTACACAAATGCTATAAAACAAGTTGGCAGACGTATCGCTAAAGAAACCATTACATTAATACAAGACGAAGCTCAAAATACAGGAAAATGGAAAGCTTACAGCATCGATTTATCTAAGTATTTACAAGCCAATCCTGGCGCAATTTACCGAGTAGAAGTGAGTTATAAAAAAGCGTATTCGCTTTACGATTGTTCCTCAAAATTAGAAACTACCGCTGTTGATGAAGAGGATTATTATGAGGATTACTACGAAGAAGATTTTTACGGCTCAGAAGCTATAACCGAAGCAGAAGAAAGTATAAGAGAAGAACGCTATTGGGATAATTTAAGTTACAGTTACAGAAACACCAATTACAGATATAGAGACAGAAAAAATCCGTGTACAGATTCGTATTACAATTATGGCAATCGTACGGTATCACAAAATTTAATTGGCTCTAATTTGGGAGTTATTGCCAAACAAGGTAACGGCAATGATTACTTTTTTGCCATTACTAATATTTTAACCACAGAGCCAGAAGCTAGTGCAGAAGTAAAACTATACAATTACCAACAACAATTACTTGCAGAAGGTCTTACAAACACCAATGGTATTGTAGAAATTGATGCTAAAAAACGAGTTGCTTTTGCCATTGTGTCTAAAGCAAATAGCGTGAGTTATGTAAAACTTTTTGATGGCAACTCACTGTCGTTAAGCAAGTTTAATGTCTCTGGTAGCCGTTTGCAACGGGGACTAAAAGGTTACATTTATGGCGAACGGGGTGTTTGGAGACCTGGCGACAGTTTGTTTTTAACGTTTATTTTGAATGATAAAGCCAATAAGTTGCCAAAACGTCATCCTGTAAAATTAGAAATCACAGATCCAACAGGAAAGCTCGTGTATAGAAAAGTGTCGGTAGATAATCTTAATAATTTCTACGATTTTAAAGTACCAACAGCTACAGATTACAAAACAGGAAATTACAATGCTAAAGTTTCTGTTGGTGGTGCAACGTTTTCTAAAGGCTTAAAAATAGAAACTGTAAAGCCTAACCGTCTAAAAATAAAAATTGATTTTAAAGCTAAAACTTTAAGCAATAATAAACCCTTACATGGCGACTTAAATGTAGCTTGGTTACACGGTGCACCAGCTAAAAACCTTAAAGCCGAAATAAAAGTAAAATTTACAACTGCCTACACCAATTTTAAAAACTATAAAAATTACGTTTTTAATGACCCAACCCGAAGTTTTAGCACAGAAGATGTTAACGTATTTGAAGGCAATTTAGACGAAAATGGCAAAGCCGTTGTAGATTCAAAATTAAATATTGGTAAAAATGCGCCAGGCATGCTAAATGCACAATTTTTAGTCCGTGCTTTTGAAAATGGTGGAGATTTCTCTCTCGATGCCTTTACAATGCCTTATGCGCCTTACAAAAGTTTTGTAGGTTTAAAATCGCCCAAAGGCAATACTTATGGGTCGTTTTTTACAGACGAAAATCACACCTTTAATATTGCAACGGTTACCGCAGAAGGCAAACCAATTCAACGAAAAAAATTAGAAGTAAAAGTCTATAAGATTGAATGGCGCTGGTGGTGGAACTCGTCTTACGATAACCTATCGAGTTACAGCTCTAGCAGTTATCACAGACCTGTTCAGCAATTTTCGGTAAATACAGATGCTAGTGGAAAAGCAAATTTCAAACTTAAAATTCCAGAAAACGATCGAGGGCGTTATTTAATAAGAGTTGTAGATCCTGTGAGTGGCCATGCAACAGGTCGTACCGCTTATTTTTACAAAAATTGGTGGAGCAATTCGGCATCAAAAGATAAAGACGCTGCTAAAATGTTGGTTTTTTCTACGGACAAAGAAAAATATAATGTAGGCGAAACGGCAAGGTTAACCTTTCCGTCTGGTAGTGAAGGCAGAGCGTTGGTAAGTATTGAGAACGGAACGGAAGTAGTATCGCACCAATGGGTAAAAACAACCCCAGGAGAAACCACAGTTAATATTCCGGTAACGGCAGAGATGGCACCAAATGTGTTTATTAATATCTCATTATTACAACCACATGCTATAACAACTAACGATTTACCAATTCGTTTGTATGGGGTTATTCCTATGCTAGTAGAAAACCCTGCAACTAAATTACAGCCACAAATACAAATGCCAAGTAGCATAAAACCAGAGCAAGATTATGAAATTAAAGTTTCTGAAAAAAACGACAACCCAATGACTTATACTATTGCTGTTGTAGAAGAAGGCTTGTTAGATTTAACACGTTTTAAAACGCCAAATGCTTGGGATAGTTTCTATGCGCGTGAAGCTCTAGGTGTAAAAACTTGGGATATTTTTGATGCTATTGTTGGAGCATATTCTGGTAGTATAGACCAAGTATTTGCTATTGGTGGAGATGGCAGTGCTGCTGGCGGAAAAAACAAAAAAGCCAATCGTTTTAAACCTGTGGTTACCTATTTAGGGCCATTTGTTTTAGGGAAAGGAAAAACCAAAACGCACCAACTTAAAATGCCAAATTATGTTGGCTCGGTACGCGCTATGGTTATTGCGGGTAACACAACAGTAGAGGCTTATGGTAATGCAGAAAAAGCCGTGCCAGTAAAACAGCCATTAATGGTTTTAGCATCTCTGCCACGTAAGTTAAGTCCTGGCGAAAAAGTAACATTGCCTGTAACCGTTTTTGCAATGGAAAACAATGTAAAAAATGTTAACGTATCTTTAAAATTAAGTAATGGTATTACAGTTAAGGGTGAAGCTTCGCAGGCGATTCAGTTTAGTAAACCCGATGAAAAAATGGTGTATTTTGAATTAGACGTTACTAAAGCAAAAGGGATTAATACTATTGAAGTTGTGGCAAGAGGTAACGGAGAAAAATCAACCTATAAGGTAGAGATTGATGTAGAAAACCCAAACCCTTTTACAACTCGTGTTATTGATAGTGAATTACAAGCTAATACAACACAGAATACCGATTTTACAACCTTTGGTGTACCAGGTACAAATTCTGCAACGGTAGAGTTTTCAACATTACCACCAATGGATTTTTCAAAACGATTAGATTACTTAATTCGGTACCCGCATGGTTGTGTAGAGCAAACCACATCGCGTGTGTTTCCACAATTATTTTTAGCAGATATTTTTGATTTAACAGATAGAAAAAAACAACAAATACAAACCAATATAGAAAACGGAGTAAAGCGATTAAGTCATTTTCAACAACCAAGCGGAGGTTTGAGTTATTGGATTGGAGAAAATTCTGCCAACGATTGGGGCACAAGTTATGCAGGTCATTTTATGATTGAAGCTGAGAAAAAAGGCTTTGTATTGCCATTAACATTTAAGAGCAATTGGATTGCCTACCAAAAACAAGCCTCAAGAAACTGGAGACCAAGTTATAAAGTGTATCATAGTGATTTTGCGCAAGCTTACCGATTATACACTTTGGCTTTAGCTGGTAGCCCAGACTTAGCAAGTATGAACAGACTTAGAGCTTTTGAAGACTTATCTAACGATGCCAAATGGCGTTTGGCAGCAGCTTATGCTTTAGCAGGTCAAAAAGAAGCGAGCGAAGCCATTTCTAAATCGGCAAATATAGATTTTCAGTCGCCAAAATCTAACTATTACACCTACGGTTCGGTGGACAGAAATAGAGCCATGGCTTTAGAAACTATGTTGTTAACAAATCATCCTAAAAAATTAGAATTAGCAAAAACTATAGCAAAATCGTTATCAAGTAACAAATGGATGAGTACACAAACTACAGCTTATAACTTATTAGCTATTGGTAAAATGATTGTGCAAAATGGTGGTAAAGCATTAAAACTGACCTATTCTATTAACGGAAAAACAGAAACCATTGACACTAAAAATGGTATTGCACAACGTACAATTCCTATTAAAGATGGTACAAATCAATTGTCATTAACTAACGGAAAAGATAATTTGGTTTATGTGCGTATTTTAAATTCGGGGAAACTAAAACTAGGGGAGGAATTAGCAGAGCAACGAGGGTTTTTAATTTCAACGGTTTATAGAGATTTGCAAGGCAACAAAATAAATATTGAAAAATTACAACAAGGTCAAGATTTTGTAGCAACAGTAAGTATTTCAAACGTAACCAATAGCGCTGTTAATGATGTGGTTTTAACACAAATTTTTCCATCGGGTTGGGATATTGTAAACACACGTTTTACAGCTTTTGGAGATACCACAGTAAGCCAAGCAAGGCATACCGATATTAGAGACGACCGTGTAAATTTTTATTTTAATTTGAATAAAAGAGGAAAGCACGGCACAAAAACCTTTACTGTAATGCTAAACGCATCGTATTTAGGTACATATTATTTACCAGGCACACAAGCTGAAGCTATGTACGATAATGATTATTTAGTACGAAATAAAGGAAAATGGGTAACTGTTGAGAAGTAACCCAATTTTTGCGAAAGCAGTAATTTTAAAAGATTAGACCTGTTTGGTTTGCAGATTAAAAGCCTGTTTCGTAAAATAACGAATACATAACGCTATAAACCCGTGAACATTGGTGAAATCTGTGTCAAAAAATTTTTAGAAGCAAAACAGAGATGCACT
>JBMYXP010000063.1:0-12316 GCA_049608525.1 Winogradskyella sp. | reverse complement strand
GGATTTAATTATTTTATTCATAACATTTTTATTTATAAGTATTGAAATTAAGAATCTTTTACATTTCAAAATAACAATTATTGATTTTATTTTTTAGAATCTAAGATATACATTTACAAAATAGTTTGTACCTCTTCCATACCAATATTTAGGACCAAATACTCTTTTTGTAAGACTAACATCATCTCTTAAAGCTCTATAATCTGCTCTTCTACCTTGCTCATAACCGCCTGTTTTGTATTGCTTATCTAAAAGATTACCTACACTTGCAAAAAAGCCAATATATTTATCACCTAGCTTCCAAGATTTTCCTCCTACTAAATTTACAACCATGTAGTTATCAAACTTTTCTTGTTTCAATAAGCCTTTTGCAATTTCTGGGTCATAATCATTGTAAGGCAATCCGTCTGTATCTGTATAAAACTGATTAGATCGCGATAACGGGCTTACATCTACATAAGCATTGTCAAAAAAGTTTGCTGTGGCTCCAAACCACCAAAAGTTTGGGTCTCTATACTCAAACCCAACAGAATATGCTGTTTGTGGACCACCTGCAACTTTATAATTTTTTAAGTTTGAAATTCCAAGTACACCAGATGTATTTACATCACCATCTTCTCCTTCACTAAGAAAATCTTCAGAAGTAGATGTTACATAAATGTTAGGGTTATTATTATAAGTATATTGCCCTACAGAGGCTGCACCTTTTAACTTAATGGTTGGTGTTACTTGTGCCTCAATTCCAAATTCGCCACCAAAATGCTTTTTATCTACACCAGATAATACTTCTTGTATAAACCCTGTTGTACCTCCTTGAGTAAAGAAAAAAGAAATTTCGTTTGCATCTTCAATTGTAGTGTAAAACCCTGTAAGTTTGGCTTTTAATATTGGAGACCTAAAAATATAACTTGCATCTGCCGATGTAATAATTTCTTCTGTTATATTAATATTAGGGTTATTTACTCCGTTTATTACACCGACATAATCATGGCTTTCTCTAGAGTTGGTGTAAGTGTTTCTTATTGATGGCGCTTTGGTAATGTAACCCAAATTAACATCTAGCAGATGTTTACCTGTAATTTTGTAAGTAAAACCACCTTTTGCGCCTATACCAACAAACTCTAATTTATCGCCTTTTCCAAAAGAGTTATCTAACTCAGTAGTTTCACCCAAGTTATAAACCTGATTTTCGTTTTTATATAAACCTTCTCGTTGGTAATCTGTTTTTTTAACACTACCAGAAAGGTAAAAATCTACTTTGTTGTATTTAAATTGAGCTTGTGCAAAACCAGAAAGCTCGTTTGCGTCTAGGTTGTAGTTATACCTAAATTTATCACCAACAAAAGCAATACGGTTTGGATTATTTAAATCGAATTGGTTTTGGTTAAAGGCATCGATATTAGTTGCGCCAGTTGTGCTTCCTAACAAATCAATAATTTCGGCAAAATTTTCTGATTTTAATTTTTTGTAATTCACACCAGCATTAAATAGTATGTTTTCATTTAATTCGGTATTAAAAATAGAATTTACTGTAAGTTGCTTATCATCGTTTCTATCTTCGTACAAAACATAAGCTGCATTAGTACCCGAAATATTATTGGTAATGTTGGCATCAATAATTCTGTTCCAATTAATTTGGCCATCATTTAAGAAATTTTGTTCTGCAATGTAAGCTCCTTCTAAATCTCCATCTTCTAAAAAATAACTCGGTAAATTTTGGTAATAAGCTGGGCTTGGATTGGCACCTCCGGCAAAATCTAAGCGGCTATTTCCTACTTTTCCTAACTGGTAACCAATATTAGTATTTAAACTAGTTTTAGAAGACATTGTCCAATAATGATTTAACATTAAAATAGGTTCTTCTACTTCTTTAATACGTGAGTTTCGTTTTTCACCATCTAAATACCCCCAATATTCATTGTATTTAATGCCTTTGAGGTCGTAAACTTCTTGAGTATTTGGAGACGATTTACCTCTTCTGTTTGGAGCATATATTGATGTAAAATTAAGACTATGCTTGTCATTAATTTTCTTTTCAATTGAAGCAAAAAATGAGTTAGAATCGTATAACGATGCGTCTTGAAACCCTTCATTACCCCATCGTCTGCCTAGCATTACTGTGTAAGCCCAACCGCCTTTAATTAAACCCGATGAGTAACTTGCCATGACTCTGTTGGTATAACTTCTATTTGATGATGAATAAGTAATACGGCCTCCTTGTCTATAATTTGTAGCTCTGGTATTGATATTAGAAGTTCCTAAAACACCACCAAAATTATACTCAGAAGGAGTAAGCCCAGTTGTTAAAACTTGGTTTCTCATTACATCATTTAGACCTCCCCAATTACTCCACTGCGGACGTCCGTTGTAGAGTTTATTCATTTCAATACCATTAATTAAAACAGATCCATTGTCAGAGTCTAAGCCTCTTACTCTAAAGAATGATGAGCTAAACTCAAAAGCAGCTGTTCTCTGAAAAACGTCTAAAGACGATGACAATAACCCCGCAATATTATCAGATCCGCTAGTGTCATCAGTTAGCTCGTCGTCTGAGAGTGTAATTGTAAACAAATCTTGTGCAAGATCTTCATCTAAGGTCATGCCACTAATATTTACCGTTTTGCCTTCATTTACAACAATAGGGTAACGTTTGGTTTGAAAGCCTAATTTTTCGACCTTTAAAACGTGCTCACCCAAAGGAATATTTTTAGTAAAACTAAACTCACCCTTAGCATCGGTTTTGGTTGCCTGACCAGTTGCTTCAATAATAATTGTTACATCAGGAATTGGCTCTCCTGAGGTTCCGTCCAAAACGCTTCCTTTAACTAAAGTTTGCTGCGCAAAGCCCGTTAGAGTAAAGACAATTCCGAAAAGAAAGAGTAAAAAACTTTTTTTCATGCTTAATTTTAAAATTAATTGTTAATAGTCCTTAAATATATATGCTCATTTAAGACGTACAAATGTACAGCATTTAAAATAATTTTTTGAGTTATACCAATTAGGATTTAAAATGCGCTATATAATACCATTTCTGCATTATAAGTTGTTAAAATAAAATAATAAATCATAGCCTTGGTAACGGTTTTATATTAATGGTTTCAAATTTTAGTTAAAACTATCTACTTTAGTGCATCTCGGCTTTAGCTTCTAAAAAAAATTGACACGAGTTTTCACGAATTTATGGTGTTATCTATTTGTCATTTCACGAAGCAGACCTTTAGTCTGCAAACCAAACCTATGAGCTTCCTGTTCAAAGTGGTTTATTTTATTTTGAAATTTGAACGAAATAGAAACGAATTATAGGGGGTATTTTAAGTTGTAATTGGTAGGAGTGTGAGATGTTATAAAAAAGACCGAAGCACTTTAAATAATTCATTTTATGGCATCTATAAAAATTAAAGTAAATTGCATAAAAATTTATTATGAAATCACAGGCTTTAAAGATTTGTTTTATCACCCTTACAGTTTGCATTACTCTAATAACGAGTTGCACCGATGACATACCACAAGTTGTTGCCAATGCGCAATTTCCTTGTGTTAACGGTATGGCTGGCGAATATCCATGTAACGGCATAGATGTAATGTCGGTAATAGACTTACAAACTTTAGGCGGCGACAGTACTGTTGAAGGCAGTGATATTTGGGGGTGGACAGATCCAAATAATGGCAAAGAATATGCACTTATAGCTTTATCTAACAGCACTGCATTTGTAGATGTTACAGCCCCAGATAATCCTTTGTTTTTAGGCAGATTAAACACTAATGCAGGTACTAACTTGTGGAGAGATGTAAAGGTGTATAACAATTTTGCCTTCATTGTTGCTGATGGCGCAGGCAATCATGGTATGCAAGTTTTCGATTTAACAAAATTAAGAACTGTTACTAACCCGCCAGAAAATTTTACAGCCGACGCTATTTATACAGGTGTTGGTAGTTGCCACAATATTATTATCAATGAAAGCGAAGCTGTTGCGTATTTAGTTGGTTGCTCTTCTACCAATGGTGGTGGGCCAATATTTATAGACATTTCCACCCCGTTAAACCCCACATTTTTAGGAGAATATACTGCTGGCGGTTACTCGCACGATGCGCAAGTGATAACCTATAATGGTCCCGATTTAGATTATACAGGCAAACAAATTTATGTAGGTAGTAATGGCAATACAGATAGAGTTGTGGTGTTAGATGTAACAGATAAAACAAATATTATTCCTATTAGTGACTTTACATATCCCGAAACTGCTTATGCACATCAAGGTTGGTTTACAGAAGACCAAGCGTATTTTATATTAGGAGACGAAGTAGATGAACTAGATTTTGGGTTTAACACAAAAACACTGGTTTTTGATTTTACAGATTTAGATAACCCCGTATTGTCTTCAACATATTTAGGCCCTACAACGGCAATAGACCATAATGGCTATGTAAAAGGTAATGAGTATTATTTGGCAAATTACCGCGCTGGCATGAGAATATTAGACATTAGTAATATTGATGCAGCCACAAACGCTATGACCGAAACTCATTTTATAGACACTTACCCAGATAGCGATAGTGCTGCTTTTAATGGTGTTTGGAGTGTTTACCCATATTTTGAAAGTGGAAACATTATCATTAGCGATATAGATGGCGGACTTTTTGTAGTACGCAAAAGCAACTAAAAATTAATGCCTTGTGATGTTTAAAAAAATAACCTATTTATTTCTACTTATCATTTTAGTTTCATGTGATAATAACGATGATGCTCCTCAAAATTCTGCAAAAGTGTCCGTTAATTTTGTAAAAACCTACGGCGGAAGCAAAAATGATAGCGCACAATCTGTTATTAGCACTGACGATGGTGGTTACGCTATACTTGGTTTTACACAAAGTACAGATGGAGATGTTACAGATGCTATTGACCAAAGTTATGACTATTGGGTTTTAAAATTTAATGCTGAAGACCAACTACAATGGAGTAAAACCTACGGAGGCTCTAATGATGATAGAGGTAAGACCATTATTCAAACTCAAGATGGTGGTTATGCAATTTTTGGCACGAGTTTAAGTAACAACGGCGATGTAACAGGCAACGCAGGCATGCAAGATTTTTGGTTAGCAAAATTAGATACCGCAGGAAACATAATATGGCAAAAATCTTTTGGATACTTAGGCGCAGACTCTGGCATATCAGTAATACAAACCAATGACCAAGGTTATTTAATTTCGGGTGTTTTAGATGTTACAGCATCTGGAGGCGAAGGCAACACAAATAAATTTAGTACTAAACATGCAGGCGGAGATTATTGGATTTTAAAACTAAATACTACAGGAGATATAGTGTGGAGCAAGTATTATGGTGGCAATTTTACCGATACACCACAAGGTGTTTTACAAACCGATGATAACGGTTATATTATTGTTGGTACATCAGATAGCCAAGATACCGATATTTCTAACACTATTGGCTCTTACGATTTTTGGGTAATTAAAGTATCTGCAACGGGTAGCTTAATTTGGGAAAAATCTTATGGTGGTGATCAAATAGATGAAGCTAGAGCAATAGTAAAATCTGGCGACGGTAATTATATAATTGCTGGCGATACTAGAAGCAACAACGTCGATATTTCATCTAATAAAGGTGCCGCAGATTTATGGCTCATTAAAATTACACCAAATGGAGATTTACTTTGGGAAAAAACGATTGGAGGCACCAGTTTTGACGTTGCAAGAGCAATGGTAAAAACTCAAGATAATGGGTTTCTTTTAGCAGGAAGCTCAAGAAGCAGCGACAATGATGTTTCTGTAAATAAAGGGCAAAACGATGCTTGGGCGCTAAAAGTAGATACTAGTGGTAATTTACAATGGGAAACTACCATTGGTGGCACAAACATAGATTTTGCTTATGGTATTACAGAATTAAATAACAACGCAATTATTGTAGTTGGAGATACTGCCAGCAACGATGGAGATATTATAGAAAATAAAGGATTTACAGATCTTTTGGTCGTTAAGATTGAATAACTTCACAATAAAAAATTCAAACTTAAACACACTACATATGAAAACTAATTTAACACTTATATTAATTATAGCACTAACTATTTTATCGTGTACAGACTGTGGTGACGATGCCCCAATAATTAAAAACGCAACAACAACATTAAAATTTAGTCATAATTGGAATGGTGCAGCTGTAACTAATACAGATTTTAACACTATTAAATACACCAATGCAAACGGAGATTTATTAAGCATAGAAAGGCTTCGTTATGTTATTTCAAATATTACATTTACTACAGGAACTAACGAACAAATTATTATAAATGACTATTTTTTAGTAGATGTAGCTAACAACAACCTTAGTTTTACAACATCAACTGAAATTCCGATAGGTAATTATACCAACGTTGCTTTTACATTTGGATTGAATAACGAAGACAATTCTGAAAATTATATCGATTTAAATTCGGCATCATTTAACGTGCCAACTATGCTTGGTGGTGGCTACCACTACATGCAGTTTGATGGTAAATTTATTAACGCTAGCTCAACCGAGCAAGGTTTTAATTACCACGCTATTAGAGCTGTAGATAATCCTGGTACAAACCCTACATTTCCGCAAGACACCTTTTTTACCGTAAATTTAGGAGCAATAAACATAACAGATGATACAGAAATTGAAATTAAAATGAATATTGCCGAGTGGTTTAAAACCCCAAACCTTTGGGATTTAAACACACTAAACCAAATGTTAATGCCAAATAGTGCTGCACAAATACTAATGTATCAAAACGGACAGAATGTATTTAGCCTAGGCGCAGTTACACAATAATGCCAAATGATTAAAAAGTTATTTTACTTCTATTTTTTATTCTTTTTTTGTTTGAATTGTTCAAATGAAGCAGTTGATGGTTATGCACCTACACCATTAACTTTAGAAATACCTCAACTGTTTTCAGACCATATAATTGCGCCAGTAATACCAAACGACAACCCACAAACGGTTGAAGGTGTTGCGCTAGGTAAGAAATTATTTTTTGACACTATACTTTCTGCAGATGGCACACAATCTTGTTTTAGCTGCCACTCGCCAGAAAACGCATTTACAGACAATACAGCAACAAGCAATGGGGTAGATGGTAATTTTGGCACACGCAACTCCATGCCATTATTTAATTTAGCATGGAATTATAATGAACGGTTTACTTGGGACGGCAAAGAATTGAGTTTAGAACGTCAGGCCTTAGAACCTGTACAAAACCCCATAGAATTACATAGCAACTGGGACGATGTAGTGGATAGATTACAGTTGCACTCAGCGTATCCAAAATTATTTCAAAAGGCATTTAATACCAATACCATAACTAAAGCATTAGTTGCTAAAGCTATTGCTCAGTTTGAGCGCACATTGATTTCTGCTAATTCAAAATTCGATAAATATACTTTAGGAGAAACCTCACTAACGGTTCAAGAATTAAATGGTTTAGACCTTTTTTTGCGAGAAGACAAAGGAGATTGTTTTCATTGTCATGGTAACCCAAACAATCCGTTATGGACAGATAATGCGTTTCATAACAACGGCTTAGACGCTACATTTACCGATTTAGGATTAGGAGGAGTTACAGGAGACCCAAATGATAACGGTAAGTTTAGAACCCCATCGTTACGCAATTTAGCATTTACAGCACCATACATGCACGATGGCCGTTTTGCGACTATAGATGCGGTTATTAACCATTACAGCGAAGGGCTTCAAAACTCAACAACCATTGACCCATTAATGAAAAAAGTAGATGAAGGCGGTGTGCAATTAACGCTACAAGAAAAAGCAGATTTAAAGGCCTTTTTGCTAACGCTTACTGATACCTCTTTTACTACAAATCCTAATTTTCAGAATTAAAAAAATGAAGAAAGATATTAAAATTCCAGAAGTTAAAAATGTTTATGTTGCTGTAGTGCAAGAAGAACATATAGAATACAAAACTCAAGATTGGAATGCCTACATAATTAACGACAGTGATGACGCTTTAGAAACTGTACTTATTGTTTCTAAAGGTTATAATGAAACTAAAATGACTCCGTTAATGCGCCATAAATTAGCCGTATTACCTGCCAGAAGTTATGCTAAAATAGAATACTTACAAGAAAAGGTTGTAGCACTTAATAACGTGTTTAAAGTTACTTTTTTTAAAGGCAACCAATTATTTGATAAAACATACCTCTTTAGAAAAAACACCATTAATGAAAATGCTTTGCAAACGCTACCCTTAATGCAGTTACGAGGTATTTTGGTAAAGTAAATTTCAGCAATTGGCAGCTATTAATTAACTGTAAAAAGCGGATTATTAATCTAGTTTATCCGTTAAGTTATCAAAAATATTTTTTGGGTTTTTGTTTTCGTAAAGCACTTTGTAAACGGCATCTATTATAGGCAAATTTGCTTTCTTTTTTTCTTTTTGGTTCAAAGCATAAGCGCTTTTGGTTGCATAATACCCTTCGGCAACCATATTCATTTCCATTTGTGCAGACTTTACAGTGTACCCTTTACCAATCATGTTACCAAACATACGATTACGAGAAAACACAGAGTAGCCTGTTACTAATAAATCTCCTAAATAGGCAGAGTTATTAATATTACGTTTTATTTTGTGTTGCTTTTTTATAAAGCGTTTCATTTCACGAATGGCATTACTCATTAATACGCTCTGAAAATTATCTCCATAACCCAAACCATGTGCAATACCCGCTGCAATTGCGTAAATGTTTTTTAGCATTACGGCATATTCTATACCAATAACATCGTCGCTAATCTTGGTTTTTATATAATTACTAGATAACTTATTAGCAATAAGTTGTGCTTTTTCTGCATTGGCACAAGAAATGGTTAAATACGACAAACGCTCTAAGGCCACTTCTTCGGCATGGCATGGCCCAGCAATAACGGCTATGTTTTCAAACGGAATTTTATAGACTTTATTAAAATGTTCACCAACCAATAAACTGGTCTCTGGGATAATACCTTTTACCGCAGAGACTATGGTTTTTTGGCTAATATCTGTTGTAAGCTTATTAAGCTCCCCATATATAAAAGCAGACGGAATGGCAAAAATTAACACATCTGCCCAATCAGCAACTTCGTTAATAGTGTTACTGAGTTTTAATTGGTTGGTATTAAACTCAACCGAACTTAAATAACTGGGGTTATGTTGTTCTTTTATAAGGTGTTCTTTGGCATAAACACTTCGCATATACCAACCGACTTCGTCCAAATTTTCGCAAAGCATTTTTACAATTGCAGTTGCCCAACTACCTGCACCAAATACGGCATATTTTGTAGCATTACTCATAGCGTTGTTTTAATTAGTTATTTCAAAAATACATAAAATATAACTATTTAATACGACTTATATCATTGTGATATTTCAATTTTGGCACGCGTTTTGAAACTACATTATTAATCCTACCAATTATCATTTAAAATGAGTAACTAATAATTGGTATAACCTTAAAACCGTTAGCTTATGAAAACCTTAAAACTACTATTCGTCTTTGCAATTAGTGCAACTTTACTAACCTCGTGTTACACCGAAGAGCTGCATATAAACGATGATAGCCCAGCTATTTCATTACATCAATTGCTAAACACTTATGAGTTATGGTATGTAGATATTAATGCAACTCAAGGTTTTAATGAAACCCCTTTTTTACAAATTGCGTTTACGCTTTCATTTAAAAACGGGCAGTTATACGCTAACAACAATTTAGTTGGTTTTGGCAGCCAAGGTAATGGTTATGGTGTAAATATTGGAACCTATAATACACACAACATGATATTAGATATAGACCATGTTATTGATGGTTTTAATAGTTTTGACGTTTACCAAGTAGATAACCATACTATTGAATTGTACAATCCTTATACCGATACCTCGTATTTTTTAAACGGATACCAAAGATCTACTTTTGATTACGATTTTGTATTCTATGATAATATGCATTACTTCTTACAAGAGTACGATGCTTGGGAGAAAGTATATACAAGCCAAACAGGTGTATTAAACGACTTTGATAACGAAAATTATCTACAGTTTTTATCTGGTGGAGATGATGCTACATTTAGAAGCTCTCAAGATACAAACCAAAACGATACCGATGCTATTTTTTGGGATTACACAGGTGTTTACAGTGTTGGCAATATCGCTAACAACGCACAACTAAAAACATTAACATTAGATTATGATTATTTTGATAATGAATTTTTTGAACTCAGTGTTATTAATGACCAAACTATAGAATTATACCATGCAGATTCTGGTACAACTTATGAGTTTGAAGGTCGTGGATATATTGCCTATTATAGAAACTCTGATACGCAAGGCAAAATAACAACACCTACAGACAAACCAAAAAAGCGTAAACAAAAAAGTGAAAAAATAGATAACCCAAGGCACAACACCCGAAGCTAAATTTTGGTTGGTTATTTAGCTTCTAAAACGCTCAGATAAAACACTTGTTTTACTGAGCGTTTTTCTTTTAGCTCTAAAATTTGGGTGCTTTAACTATTTACACCTAACTTTAACTTTTGCAAAATTAAACCTACAATGACCTTAAAAGAATTAGCGAAAATAGCTGGTGTATCTATCTCAACAGTATCTAAGGCGCTAAACGATAGCCCAGAAATTGGAAAACGCACCAAGCAAAAAATTACAGACTTAGCAAAACTTTATAATTACATGCCTAATAAAATGGCATTAACTTTAAAAACAGGCAAAACAAAAACCATAGGTGTTATTGTGCCAAGTATTAAAAACAATTTTTTTGCCAGAGTTATAGTTGGTATTGAAGAGGTGCTAAATGCCAACAATTATAACATTGTTATTTCTATAACCAACGAATCTAAAGAGAAAGAAGCATCAATTATTAAAACGTTATCTAATGGAGTTGTAGATGGTTTTATTATTTCTGTAGCAGAAGAAACTCAAATCAGCCAAGATATTGATCATTTTATTTATACGGCAAAAAATAATAAGCCTGTTGTTTTATTTGATAGAGTTATTAAAGCCTTAAACTTTGATAACGTTGTAGGCGATGATGATGCTGTAATATTTAACATAACAAAAAACTTAATTCGTAAAGAAAAAACCAGTATTGCTTTAATATCTGCTATATCAAATTTAAGTGTTGGTAAGTCTCGTAAAAAAGGCTATTTAGACGCTATAAAAAACCATCAAGACGCTATAGTTATTGAGGCCGATGTTACTTGTATTGAAACACAAATAGAACATCTTTTAAGTTCAAAAAAAGTTGATGCTATTATTGCTTTAGATGAAGATGCTTCATTATTAGCACTTAAAGTAGCAAATAGAAAAAAGCTAAACATGCCAACCGATTTGGCTATTTTAGGTTTTGCACCAAGCAAGCTGGCAAAAAATGTAACACCTCAGCTTACCACAATTAATCAGCATGGTGTAACTATAGGCAAAACATCTGCTCAACTATTAATTAATAAACTAAAAGATACTAGCTTAGCACCACAACGTATTGTTGTAAACGCAACTTTAGATCGCAGGGAAACAAGTTAAGGACTTATATTTTAGGCAATTATAAATTATATTTGTAAATTTGGAACGGTTTTAAAAAAATAATTATGCTGAATGATTTTTGGTTTAATGTTAAGATAGGCATTAATCATGTATTAGATTTTAATGGTTACGACCACGTACTTTTCTTAGTTTTATTAGCAGTGCCATATATTTTTAAACATTGGAAACGTGTCTTTTGGCTCGTTTCATTATTTACATTTGGCCATACTTTGTCGTTAGTATTAGCAAGCTACAATAAAGTGAGTTTAGGTGATAACTTAGTAGAATCTTTAATACCAATTACCATATTACTTACAGCAATTTACAACATTTTTACAGCTCATAAAAAAGACAAAAAACAAACACTTAATTTAATATCGCTAATAACATTAGGTTTTGGGTTAATACATGGACTGGGCTTTGCAAGAGAATTTAAAATGCTTGCAGGACAATCTGAAAATAAACTAGAACTTTTAATAGCATTTGCCCTAGGTATAGAAGTTGCTCAAATTATTATTGTTTTTATTGTTTTAGTCTCTGGGTTTGTAGTTCAAACATTTTTTAGATGTTCTAAAAGAGATTGGGTCGTGGTGCTTTCTTCAATTGTATTAGGTTTAGTACTGCCACTGCTATTTTAAATTTCGCCACTTATTAACACAATTGTAAAACTTCAACTTTACCGACATGGGGTATAAAACACTCTCCCTATGTAAGTATTGCTATTAAGGCTAGTTTTTGCACCTTTTATTTCG
>JBMYXP010000062.1:0-12370 GCA_049608525.1 Winogradskyella sp. | reverse complement strand
TAACGGTAGAGCATCTGCAATTCTCTCATAAGACCAGTATCCATAAGTAAAAACAGTAGAAGCTTCATTATTAAATATGCCCGTTTTATCTAACAAAACACTTTCTGTTAACAACGTTAATTTTGATTCTTGATAATTTAATTTACCAGGTCCAGGTCTGTAACCATCTTCTTCTGCCTCATTGATATACTTAATATCTAATTGGTATTCAAATTTTAGTCTAACCTCATTATTAGATTTAACCAAAAAAGCATCTTCGTTAAGGTCTTCATTTAATTTAATATCTATAAATTTTTTCAATCTTCTTTTTTTTAGTAGGGTCATGAGGGTGTCAATTTCTTTTTCAGATATAGAATCTGGTTTAAATATTTTTAAAAATGAGTTTCCTTTACTATTTACAGTATTTCGTTTGTTAGATAACCTAGTTTTAATTTTAAAGTTTCTAGTTTTTAATTTCTTACTAGAATTTTTTTTAAGCCATCTAAAACGTTCCCTAGCTGCATTAATAACGCTGTCCGCTGGTCGGTGAGGATTAAGCACTTTTTTAGATTGATCAATCACAAAACCTTCTTTATGTAATGTTCCAAGTATTGCAGACCTAACAAAGTGCATTTTAGAGCCATTATAGGCTTTTAACCTGTTTTGCCTCCAATAGTTTTTCTTTCGTTTTCCTCCTCTTAGTGTTTCGTATCTGCTGTAACCAGAATAAACTATAGTTTCGTTAGTTAATACAAAGTCTAATAATTCATAATATATTTTGTAACCTAAATCTTTATTCTCAATTTCAATAGGTTTGTTCGCATAAGCTTCTAATGTTTTGCTTGGCAAATCAAAATCAAATTTAATAACGTCGGGGTTTAAAATCTTACAATTCTCAGCTAGTTGGGTTTCACCAATAAATGACATTTTAAATCTAGATAAAAAATAAGCCATATCTTCTGCTGAATATCTTTTACTCTTAATTATGGTTTCATCTAAAAGATTTAACGCAGGCTTAAGATAAAATTTTAAGGATTCTGTATATGTACTTGTATTAATCTTATACTTAAGTGTTTCGTAGCCCATATACGAAATAACTAAATCATAAATTCCCTCATTAATAGATAACTCAAACTCTCCAAGTTTATTTGTTACTGTTCCAATAGAGGTATTATTTAAATAAATAGTTACATTCTCTAATGGGAGATTGGCTGAGTTTAGAACTTTCCCATTAATTTTAATCTGAGCACATAAGAATGTGGTACATATAAAAGATATAAAAAATAAATTATTTTTCATTTGAAAAAGTATTATGATTATTAACGAATATAAAAAAATCAAATTATAACACTCTGCAATAAATACTAACTTCAAAAGTTATATTTTTAAGCCCTAATTATAAGTTATTTCTTATGAAGCAATTATTGTCTGTTTTTTTGTGTGTAGTCGTTTTAATATTTTGGAGCTCTTGCCGTAACGATTTTGAATTTTCACCAAGTACAGGAAATTTAGAATTTGCAAAAGACACCGTTTATTTAGACACCGTTTTTACCAACATAGGCTCTAGCACCTATAACCTAAAAGTGTATAATAGAAGCAATACAGATATTGTTATTCCTACCATTAGACTACAAAATGGAGAAGATTCATTTTACAGACTAAATGTAGATGGCGCTACAGGTTTAGAAGGTACACAAGAAGGTAAGTTTTTTGAAAATGTAGAATTACTGGCTAACGATAGTTTATATATTTTTATTGAAACCACAATAGATATTTCTACACTTTCGAGCTTAGAAAATCAATTTTTATATACCGATAAAATTTTGTTTGATGCTGGTAGTGAGCAGCAAAATGTAGATTTGGTAACCTTAGTAAAAGATGCGGTGTTTATTTACCCTAATAGAGATGCCGATGGTGTTATAGAAACCTTAATGTTTGATACAAACGGAGATGGTACACCAAATGAAACAGCACTTCAGGGGCGATTTTTAGAAGACGCTGAGCTTACCTTTACCAACGAAAAACCTTATGTTATCTATGGTTATGCTGCTGTAGATAACGGCAAAACGTTAACCATGCAGGCTGGTACACGTGTACATTTTCATGCAGACTCTGGGCTAATTATAACCAATAATGCCACCTTAGCCATTAATGGCGAGTTAAGTACCGACCCAGAACTTTTAGAAAACGAAGTTATTTTAGAAGGAAATCGCTTAGAACCCATTTTTGAAAATGTACCAGGGCAATGGGGCACCATTTGGTTATACAATGGTAGTACCAATAACACTATAAATTATGCAACTATTAAAAATGCAACCATCGGAGTATTAGCCGAAGGTAACGCAGACTCTACAACAAATAAATTAACCCTAACAAATTCGCAAATTTATAACTCTAGCGCTTTTGGTATCTTAGGCAGATCAACATCTATTTTAGCAGAAAATGTAGTGGTTAATAATAGCGGGCAATCTTCTGTTGCTGGCACTTTTGGTGGCAAATACAATTTTACACATTGCACTATTGCTAATTACTGGAACTCCAGTTTTAGACAATTCCCTGCTCTACTCATTAACGACTATTTTGTAGATGAAAACAATACAGTTTTTATTAAAGATGTTACAGAAGCCAACTTTAACAACTGTATTATTTACGGTAACGATAATCCTGAATTTTTATTACAAAACGAAGGCAATGTATTTAACTATAAATTTACCAATTGCTTATTACGATTTAACTCTAATGAGTTAGAAGGTAATGGAAATTACGATTTCAATGACATACAGTTTTACGAAGGAAATGTATTTAATGAGAGTCCAGATTTTGAATCTCCTTTAGATAATTTAATGCGAATTAGCGAAGATTCCGCAGCTAAAAACATGGGCAACTTAACATTTGCAAGTCAAGTGCCTTTTGATATTCTTAACATGTCTCGTTCTGCAGCACCAGATGTTGGCGCCTACCAAAGTGTTATTTTTGAAGATTAAACTAAAAAACATATACACCGCAAAACCTTTCTATAAAGTACAAAATGGGCTTAAATATTCTTAAAAAAACAGCAAAGTTAGCTTTTAAGAAAATAGACTAAAAGTTACATGCGGCAACAGCTATCTCATAAATATACCATAAAGTTGTTTTATACACTTTATACCAAAATAGTTTTAAAATGTCGCTTATAATTATGTTTCTTTTTCATTCATATTTCAATAGCTAGATTCAAGTAACAAATGCAACTTTTTGATTAAATAATAATTGGTTCATAACAAAGGTAGGGTTTTCATAATTAAATCGTTTTCTAGGTCTATTATTTAACTTATCTTCTACCTCTTTAATTCAAATTATTTATACAACATTTTAAAACTATTTTGGTATTACAGCAATTAACACTTAAAATGAGTTATTAATAGTTTGAATTATTTACGATTAAAAATATAGCGATAGCCCTAGTTACGATTCAATTATAAATAGAACTTAAAACAAAATAGAAACACATTATAGACTTATTTTTAGTTGTAGTTGGCAACCTACCAAACACCCAAAAAGTAAACTCAAAGTCCGCTTGGTAAAATGACAAACACCTAACAACATAAATTATTAAACATCATAAATATTAGTGTTGAAAATTCATCGAAGCTAAAGTAGAATATACTAAAGCATATCGTTTTAACTAAATTTGAGACTAATAAGCTCAGTGTAGGCTCATCTTTTTTTTTATTATATTTACAAAAAATTGATATTATGATTAAAAAATTACTTTTAGTACTAGTTATTTGTGCAATACAAAATTCTGTGGTTGCACAAGATACATACAACATAGAATGGTCTTTTGGATCAAACTCTAATGTTACACCAGCAACTGCTGCTAATAATGCAGATAGAACAATAGAAGTTGGCGACACCGTACAATGGAATTTTACCTCGGGAAATCACAATGTGTCTAGCAAACCTACTAGTCAAGAATCTTTTACTAGCGGAGCATTACAAGGTGCCGGATTTACGTTTTCAAAAACATTTACACAAATTGGAACAAATGAATACCAATGCGACCCACATTCTGGAAGCATGTTTGGTGTAATAACTGTTGTAGCAGACGGAAGCTTAAGCGTACCAACTTTTAAAGAAGCAATGGAAGCCATAAACGTGTATCCAAACCCAGCGTCTTCAAATTTAAACATTGCAGTACCAAGCCAATTAAAGCATGGTTTAACTATTGAAGTTTTTGATGTTTTAGGCAAAAAAATAGTACAAAAATCTATTAGCAAATTAACAACAAACATTTCAATTGCTCAATGGCATACTGGTGTATATTTAGTTAAGTTGTCTTCTATAGACAAAGGCACCTCTATCACAAAAAAAGTGGTTAAAATATAACTACTACTCATTATAGTTTGAAAAAAACCTTCTTAAACGGAGGTTTTTTTGTGCCTAATAGGCTTTCAAAAAAAACTAAAAAGCAGCTCATACCAATTATACCAAAATAGCATTAAAATGTCGCCTATAATTATGTTTCTTTTTCATTGATATTTCAATATAAAATAGAACCGTAGCAAATGCTATGCTTATATTTTCTATTTCATCTGAACAAAAAATAATTCAAATTATTTACACAACATTTTAAAACTATTTTGGTATTACAACTTAAAATGAGCTATAACTAATTTTATATTATGGCGCCAAATTGCGATTAAAAATTTAATAACTAGTTAGTTACAGTTCTATTTTAAACTAAAATAGAACTGTAACTAAAACCAATAATATAGCGCATTTTGTGTCATAATATTGGCATGTATTACTTACTCAAATACATCTTTCGTCTAGAGTATAAGTCGTAAAATTGATCATCTTTAAGGCTATCTATAAACAAGATACTCTCTCCAGTACTTTTCATTTCTGGCCCTAATTGCTTGTTTACATTAGGAAATTTGTTAAATGAAAACACAGGTTGCTTTATAGCATAACCTTTTAACTGTGGATTAAAGTTAAAATCAGTAACTTTTTTCTCTCCTAACATTACTTTAGTTGCATAATTAACATAAGGTTCTTTATAAGCCTTTGCTATAAATGGCACTGTACGAGATGCTCTTGGGTTTGCTTCGATAATGTACACAATATCGTTTTTAATTGCAAACTGAATATTAATTAAACCAATGGTATTTAATGCTTTTGCAATAGTGTTTGTGTGGTCTATTATTTGTTGCATCACTAAATCCCCCAAATTAAAAGCAGGTAATAACGCATTACTGTCTCCAGAGTGGATACCGCATGGCTCAATATGCTCCATAATACCAATAATATAAACATTGCCATCTGCATCGCATATTGCATCGGCTTCTGCTTCTATGGCTCCGTCTAAATAATGATCTAATAGTAATTTATTACCCGGTATTGATTTTAATAAATCAATAACATGAGACTCTAATTCGTCTTTATTAATAACAATTTTCATGCCTTGCCCTCCAAGCACATAAGATGGTCTTACTAAAATTGGAAAGTCTAAAACATCTGCAATTGCCAAAGCTTCATCTGCCGTTTCTGCCACATCAAATTCTGGGTAAGGAATATTGTTTTCTTTCAATATGTTTGAAAAACTACCACGATCCTCAGCTAAGTCTAAAGATTTAAAACTTGTACCCATAATCTTTACCCCATAACGCTCAAGCTTTTCGGCTAGTTTTAATGCGGTTTGTCCGCCAAGCTGCACAATAACACCTTCTGGTTTTTCATGCTGAATAATATCATAAATATGTTCCCAAAATACAGGTTCAAAATACAATTTGTCTGCAATATCAAAATCTGTAGAAACCGTTTCTGGGTTACAGTTAATCATTATAGTTTCGTAACCACATTCTGCTGCTGCCAATACACCGTGCACACAACAGTAATCAAACTCAATACCCTGCCCAATTCTATTTGGTCCAGAACCTAAAACTATAATTTTCTTTTTATCGGAAACCACGCTTTCGTTTTGCACATAGCGTTTGCCGTCTGCGGTTTCAACTTCACTTTCAAAGGTTGAATAGTAATAAGGTGTTTGTGCTTTAAATTCCGCAGCACAAGTATCTACTAATTTAAAAACTCTATTTATATCTAGCTCACGTCTTTTATTATACACTTGGCTTTCTAAACAGCCTAACATGTGTGCTATTTGCCTATCGCCGTAACCTTTTTGCTTTGCTTCGAGTAATAATTCGCGCTCAATTGTTTCTATTTTGAACGTTGAAATTTCTTTTTGAAGTTGAAATAACGCTTCATATTGCTTTAAAAACCACATGTCAATTTTTGTGATTTCATGGATGCGACTTAACGGAATTCCCATAGCAATAGCATCATAAATCACAAAAACACGATCCCAACTTGCGTTGGTTAACTTATCAATTACGGTATCATAATCGGTATAACCTTTACCGTCTGCACCTAAACCATTTCGTTTAATCTCTAAAGATTGCGTGGCTTTGTGTAACGCTTCTTGAAACGAGCGTCCAATAGACATTACTTCTCCTACGGCTTTCATTTGTAAGCCTAGTGTTCGGTCCGAGCCTTCAAATTTATCAAAATTCCAACGTGGTATTTTCACCACTACATAATCTAATGTTGGCTCAAATAATGCCGATGTAGATTTTGTAATTTGGTTATCTAATTCATCTAAGGTATAGCCAATGGCTAATTTTGCTGCAATTTTAGCAATTGGGTAACCTGTGGCTTTACTTGCTAATGCTGACGAACGTGATACTCTTGGATTAATTTCTATGGCAATAATTTTTTCTTCTTCATCTGGGCTTACTGCAAATTGCACATTACAGCCACCTGCAAAATCACCAATGCTACGCATCATGTGAATTGCCATGTCTCGCATTTTCTGAAATGTTTTATCCGATAATGTCATTGCTGGTGCAATGGTTATAGAGTCGCCAGTATGGATACCCATTGGATCCATGTTTTCTATGGTGCAAATAATAACAACGTTATCATTTTTATCTCTCAGTAATTCTAATTCGTATTCTTTCCAACCAATTAAAGCTTTATCAATCATTACTTCGTGTATTGGAGATACCTCCAAACCATGCGTAAGTAATTTATCGTAATCTTCTTCTTTATGGACAATTGCTGCACCATCTCCGCCTAGTGTAAATGATGCTCTAATAACCAAAGGAAAGCCAAACTCTTGGGCTATTTCCTTACCTTTTAGAAATGATGTTGCTGTTGCTTGTGGTGCCATACCTACACCAATATTTAACATCAATTCTCTAAATTTTTCTCTGTCTTCTGTAATATTAATGGCATCTATATCTACTCCTATAATATCTACTCCAAAATCTGCCCAAATACCTTTTTCGTCGGCTTCTATACAAAGATTTAATGCTGTTTGACCACCCATAGTAGGCAATACAGCGTCGATGTGCGGATGCGCTTTTAAAATCTGAATAATAGATTTTGTATTTAATGGCAGTAAATAAACATGATCTGCCATTGTTGGATCCGTCATTATTGTTGCAGGATTAGAATTGATTAAAATCGTTTCTATTCCGTCTTCTCTAAGTGAGCGCAATGCTTGTGAACCTGAATAATCGAACTCGCAAGCTTGGCCAATAATAATAGGACCAGAGCCTATTAATAAAATAGATTTAATGTTTTGATTTTTTGGCATGAAAATAGGTGTTTGTGTACAAAAATAGTTGTCTATTGGATATAAAAAAAGACGATACACCTAAGTAACGTCTTTAAATATTAACAATTGTTAATCATTATTTTTTATGTCTTGTTTCAGTAGAAACAGACAATTTTTTTCTTCCTTTAGCTCTTCTACGTGCTAAAACTTTTCTTCCGTTAACAGAAGCCATTCTTTCTCTGAAACCGTGTTTGTTTCTTCTCTTTCTTTTTGACGGTTGAAACGTTCTTTTTGGCATGTCTTATGTTTTTAAAAACTAATATTCTTATTTATGTATTGAGAATTATCTCAAAACTGCGTGCAAATATACAACAAGTTTTTACTTTTACAATACCCAAAAAGAAAATATTTTTAATTGTTTTTATTACATTTGCACCCTCAAAATACACTCTAAATATGTTTAATAAAAATATAAAATTAGTCATAACAGCTTTAATTATAGGTTATGCTGTATATCAATTTACAGAAGGTGAAATAGGCAATGGTATAATGTATATTTTATTATCCTTAATTTTTGTTTTCTTATATTTTAAGAACGAGTTAATTTTATTAGCTTTTTTAAAGTTAAGAAAACAAGATTTTGCAGGTGCTAAAAAATGGCTAGACAAAATAAAAAACCCTGAAGGTGCTTTAGTAAAAAAGCAACAAGGCTACCTTAATTACCTTAATGGCATTATGGTATCTCAGACTAACATGAATGAAGCTGAAAAGTATTTTAAAAAATCTATTGACTTAGGCTTATCTATGGATCATGATTTGGCTATGGCTAAACTAAACTTAGCGGGTATTGCATTTTCTAAGCGACGAAAGCAAGAGGCTCAAAAACTATTATCTGAAGCAGAAAACTTGGATAAACGTGGTATGCTAGCCGACCAAATTAAAATGATGAAAAAGCAAATGAAAACGGCTGCAATACCAAAACAGCATTATGGGCAACCAACATCTGCAAGACAAAATCGTAGGAGTCGTAGATAGGGTTTTGGGTGTTGGATGTTAGGTTTTGGGTGTTGGGTTTTAGGTGTTGGGTTTTAGTGAAAGTATTTTTTTAAACTCATACACATTAAGATTTAAGTGTTTCTATTAAATCATTATAGGTATAAAAATTTTGGTCGTTTGCGTTGTTATATAAAATACTAACGCGCAATGCTTTAAGACCTGTAATACCTTGTAAATCCTCTAAATCTAATACTTCTAAATCTTTGTCTAACAACTGTTTAGATTGTAAAAAGTTAATATACCTTGTATATTCTTCTTCGTCTTCTTTTTGAGAATAGACGATTGTTAATTTTCCTTTTTCTGTAACACGCTCTTCTGTGCCTTTTATAAATGCTTTATCTACACGTTTTTTTACGACTTCGTAGCGTGCATTGTATGTACCATCTACATCAAATCGTTTTTCGTCCATTCTAAATCTTACAGATAATGGCTGATTAAACACTAATATCATTGATGCTACATCTAACGCTACTGGGTATTGATGCTGCTGTTGGTAATATTCGTTTTCTATTTCGCACATTACTTGTAGTTGCCATAACCTTAAGTTATACAAATACATTATATTAAAACTGTTTTGTTTGGTTATAGATTCGCCAATATACATATTGTGCTCTACACCATCTGTTTTAAAGCGTTCAAAAAAATGAGGATACATGTTTTGTGCTTCAACCTGTTTGTCATCTAACAATGATGACATGTTGGTATTTATAAGTTTTATGGTATCATCGTAGTGTTTTCTATAAAAATAAACAACACCTAAGTCCGTCTCTATTTTGCTAAAATAATCTTTAACGTCTTTTTTTACAGCGGTATGGGCTTCTGCAATTAACTCAAATATGGGTTTTATTTCATCTTTAACAAATGTTGTAATCGCATGCTCACTATCGACTTTAAAGCTAGATACTAACTCTGATTGATACTCTAAAATCTGAAACTTAATTTGCTCGTATATAGGTAGTTGTTTTACATTTAGAGCTTTATCAATTATTTTTTCTGCCAAAGTTAACTGAAGTGCTAAATCCTTTTGCGTTGCAGAATTTCTTGCAATAGATGAGCCTTTAACGTCGATTTGCCCAAATAATGGGTAAACATTTTTAAAAGCTATTTTTTTGAATGTTGGTTTTTCCCCAGTTTTGTGTTGAACTTTTATAAAATTTCTAGCTTCTTCTTCAAATTTCCAGTGAACGCTTTCGTGAATTGATGTACATTCTTTTTGAATTATGGCTTCAATTAAATTTTCTTCATCATTTTTAGAACGCTCTACAGCAGATACTATGTATGGCATTATATCTACCAATTTATTAGCATTGATACTGTTTAAAATTTTTGGTTGTTCTGATACTATTTCAAGAATACCCATTAAACCTTTATCATTAGCTATTGGTGCTAAAATGGCACTTTTAATGCCTTGGTTTTTTAAAGTTCTATATTGTGGAACTTTCCCTTCTGATAGTTTATAGAATTTATCGACATCAGATATGGCATAAAACTGCCTATCTTTTAATAACGTTTGGTAAGAGTTACTACACATAGCCTCAGAGCATTTTAATTTGGTGTTATTATTTAATAAATAACTTCGCATACCAACACCATAGACACTCTCAAAACTATCACTTTCTTTTATGTAAATAGAAAAGCCAACCTTAATAGCTTTGAGCCCCAGCAAAGAGCTGAATATGTGATGAAAATTTTTCATAAAACTTTCATCTTTTCGTTTTGAATCTCCGATGAGTGACGATTTAATATTAGAAATTGATTGATCGTCTGTTACATCAAATAAACTCGAAATTACAAATCCTTTAAACTCATAACTACTTGGCGGAAATTTTGCTTTCCATAATTCAATATTATCAAAATTATCTAATAATGCTTCATAATCTGCCTCGGTTATTTTTGGTGCATTTTTTTGAGGTGTAATTTCTGTAAAATCTGCATTATACAATATTTTATAGTATCGCATTATGCCATTTGCATCTGGTATTTCGTAAAAAAATGGACGTCTAAAATTTAAATCGTAACCATAACATTGGTTTAAAATAATTGCACAAGCAAAAATATAAGCTTGATTAATTGGCATATTTTTTATTTGCAATTCAAAGTCATAACCAGCTGTTTCAATTATAGATTTAAACCTTTCGGAAGAATTAAATATGACATTTTGAAACGGAATTGACGCTGTTTTTATTTCATTTTTAGTTAATATAGGGCTAAATGCATCTTGCAGAATTTCTGCTATTTCTTTTTCGTAGGTATTAAATAACGACAAATCGCTAAAACCATCTTTTAATATTGGGTTATCTTCTGCTATTTTTAGAACACGGCGAGCATTTGCGGCTACAAAATCATTATCTGCTTGTATTAATTCTTTGTATTGCTTTAATAGTTTATTAAAACTTACCTTTAAAACAAAAGGAGAATCTATAGTATCATTGATATTCACAGTTACAGTTTTAGTACTTGCTAAGTTACACATATTAAAGCTAGTCGGTGCTAATTATTTTCATTTAGTAGTTTGAAAAATTAAAGTTGAGCATCTGCTTTACATAACCATACATTTCTGGGAATTGCTGTTTAAATTTTTCAGGGGTTTCTATAAAAGATTCTACTATAACTGCTGCAAATTCAAACTGATTTGTGTAGCCATAATCCCTTATATATCTTGAAGCAATTAGCTTTTCTTTATAAACTGCATTACTATCTAAAAAAGCACGTAACTCATTAAAAGCGTTAATAAAAATTGCGGCGCTAATGTTAGTAGTCCTTGTTTTTATAAATTCTAAGTGCATGGCATGTACAAACTCATGAATACCCAAATTAAAATTATCGTTAGAAATATCGTACCCTTCTAAAAAATCTTTCCAAGACAAAACAATAATTTTTAGTCCTAAATTAAACTCTCCTTTATGATATGTTTTGTTGGTTCTTGAATAAAATGCACCTGGATAAATAATAAAACCTTCAACTGTATTAATTGTATAATTTCTGTAACCAAAGGTTAGCATTATTGCTGTAGCTGCAATTAATATTTTTTTAGTTTCTGTAATTTCCTCATCTTGCCTAGATTCAAAATAATGCTGTTTTAAAAACTTAGAAACTCTATGTTCAAAAATACGCTTGTCCTTATTAGAGAGTTTAGTATAAAAGCTAAATTTATTTTTGAGTTTGTTTTTTTGCGACTTGCTTAGTGTTCTTTTATAAATATAAAAATGTCTAAAAAATGGTTTTGGATTAATGTACTCTACCCAAAAACCTTCTACTAAACGAAATATATAAGCACACACTAAAAAGGCAATACTTAAGTACATTAAAATTAAAAATGATTGCCTTAATACAGGGTTGAGCGTTGGTTCTACGGACTGAATATAATAAACCACTTCGTAATTTTTAAGGATTTAAAAACTAAAATTACTGCTAAACACCAAAAAAACTAATATTCTATTGTGTTTTTTGTGTTATTCCAAACTTTATTCAAAAATGAGCCTAAACAATTTTAACTGTAGGACACTTACAAAGCATCAAAAAAAATAGCCATTACCACAGTTGTATTTCTATTTTAAATTGAAATAAAAACGAATTAGATATCTTATTTTGAATGGTAATTGGTACTCATTTTAAAATTCAGGGTTAAAAGAAGAAAAAAACGCTTTAAATGTTATGTTTAAAGCGTTTTTAAGTAAAATTGTGACCCCGAGAGGATTCGAACCTCCAACCGTCAGAGCCGAAATCTGATAT
>JBMYXP010000061.1:0-12527 GCA_049608525.1 Winogradskyella sp. | reverse complement strand
AACAGTACTACCAGTTGATATAAAAAAACCCAGTAAGAAAATACGTACTGGGTTTATTTGTGAAGTTTCGTGTTATCACACTATTTTATGAGGGTTTATAATCTTTTTTAAAAAGTTTAATACTAGCATTAAATTAAAACTTGATAATACGTTTTGTCGTAGTTTTATTTTCTGCAGTTATTTTTACTAAGTAAATCCCTTCTTTAAATTGGCTTAAATTTATTTCTTTTACATTGAAAACTTTTATCATACTCTGACCGAGTAGCGTATAAACTTCAATGTCATAATTTTCTAAATCTCCTTTAATATACAGTGTGCTTTCAACAGGATTTGGGTATATTGATAACAAATTAGACTCTATATCTTCAATAGAAAGTGGATCAGTATTTATGGCATTTGGACTACCATTTTCATTAATACAATTCCAGCTTTCTGGTAATGCGTTGTCTAAATTTGGTGCTATTAACTCTAATGTATAACCCGTTTCGTCTGCGCAAGTAGGCCAAGGCGCACTTGAAGAATAATAAACTTCATCTACAAGTTCATCTGCTAGGTTGTATAACCTAACGGCATCAGATCCGCCAAAACCAAAACCTAATTCACCGATGTAGGGTGTATTTGGAAATACATTTATAAAATCCGATTCATCTTTTACAAATACCAGGTAGCCATTTGGTTCAATTTGAGTACCAGCAGGAATTACAAAAACATGAGTGTCATTGTCATCTTTAATTTTCCAATTTGAAATATCAATAGCTGTAGAATTTGAATTGTATAACTCAATCCAGTCATCTGCGTTGAAAGACGCAATCGATTTGTAGTTTATTTCATTTATAACAATACCTACATCTACTATCTGGCTTTGAATTTGAACTGGTGTATTTACTTCAAACTGGCAAATTTGCGAAGCATCTTTTACAATAACATTATAATCTCCTACCGGAAGGTTGAGAAAAGAATTTGTTGTTACAAAGTTTTGACCACCGTCGATACTGTATTGATAAGGACTTACACCAGATGTTGGTGTAATAACGATTGAACCATCGGTAGAAACAACAGAGGAAGCTGGTGTTGTATCCACTGTGACTGTTGTAAAGCTACAGGCATCAATTACAACCGACTCTTCAAATGTGCAAAGCCCAGATGCGCCTACAACATATACGTTGTACGTCCCTGGTGATAAGTTATTAAAGGTTTTAGTGTCTATAAGTGTTTGGCCTCCATCTATACTGTATTGAAATGGGCTGAGACCAGAATTGGTGTTTATGGTAATTGACCCATCATTTTCAGATGTTGAAGTTGTATGTATTACGCTTATATCTGCAGTAATTTCGCAGCCAGATTCTTCAAGACAAAATACCTCTTGCGCTAAATTATCGAAATCGCCATCATTTATAATTATAGTGTTTCCTAAGGCATCTAAAATTTCAAAATTTCCTTGCCCAAAACCACAGCAAATCCCGTCTCCATAAGAATCGTAAAAATATAAAGTATAACAAGACGAATAATTTACACAAATGTCTTCATTATAAACTTGATTTGAATCACTAGATGTTAAAGCGCCTGTGGATATAATCTCGTTGTATTCATCAACGAGTTTCCAAGAGGTTTCTTGAGCATAGTTGTCAGCGTTTATAACAAGTGTTATGGTGTCATAATCTGAATCTAAAGTTGTGGTTGTAGAAACTGAATTGTTGGCTAAATCATTATCTACTTGACTATTAACGCTAAGTAAATTTAAGCCAATAGCATTGTTTTGCTGAAGGTTGTTACTTATGGTAATAGGAACAGTACCTTGATTTTGAGTCGATATATCTACCGAAGTTGTAATAGTATCAACCACTAGACCGTTAACTACAACTTCAATAACCACTTCAGTTATAGTAGTTTCACCTTGGTTAGTGATAATTGCAGTAGCTTCAACCACGTCATCACAAACCACAGATACGTCTCCAACAGAAATCGCTCCATCTAACGCATGTATCTTACTTAAAATAACACTTAAAGTGTCATTGTTTTCATATTGATCGTTTGCATGACTTACGTTTACTGTAACATTATAATCTCCAATTAATGAAAAATCTTGTGGTACTGTAAATTGAAAATTAGCATCTTCAAAAGGTTGTATTGTTTGAGGAATTGTTATGGTTTCGATAGATTGGTCATTTACCAAAAGTTCGATATCAAAATTACTCATATCATTTAAACCTTGATTAGCAATTGTAGTTGTTACAAGTTCGTTACTTCCTAAGGTAGAAGAAGATAGCGGTTCTGTAATTGCAGTTACACCCAAGTCATTGTCTGCGTTAACGTTTGCCCAAAAGGAAACCCATGGTCTTGCTTGTTTAATAACCAATTGATCTTGAGCATCAACTTTATATTCAATATCTACACCAAACCCTTCGGCACCTACAACATCATAAAGTATTGCAAATTCATTATGTATTATTGTAAGAAAATCTCTCATTTGATTAAGATAACCCTGATCCATAACTAACTCTCCAGGTTCTACTAAGTTAGATAGTCTTAAAACAAGATAACCGCCACCTTGGTTTGGGTCTTCATATAGTAAAATTTCTTCTGGCACTGAGTTTGGGTCAGGGTTTGTTATTAAAGATTCTCCTACTTGTGTGTTTAAATAAAAGGTGTCTTCTGTTTCGTAAATAGGGTCAATACTTATACCAACTCCATTTGATTTTTCGCCATCAAAATTTGGGTGACATAGAACTCCCATAGCTGCCATAAAATGATCTACACGATAAAAATCTCTTTCTTCATAGGCTCTAAAATTCCACATACTAGCATAAACTTGTTTAATAGTCTTAGAAATGTGTCCTTCATCTAGGTGATGTGTTTTGGAATCGTATAAACCTGCGCCACTAAAGCCAGGTAAATCTTCATTGTTAGTACTCGATCGACTTCTTACAGCTGTTCCTGTTGGAAAACCATCATGCATAGCTTGTAAATCGTCCATCATCCATTGTGGCATAGGTGCATTTTCAATGTCATTTCTAAAATCATTTAGACGATCTATCCGAAAGTTTATATCTGTTTGAAATGTAGGATTATCTATCATGATTTGTGCTTCTTGATAAAAATTGTTGAACTGCATAAATTCATCATAGTAATAAAAAGGAATCCCAAAACCATCTGGTATTGTACCAGCAGGAAGGTTAAATGACCTCATGGCTGCTACGTTAGCACACTTTGCTCCAAACGATGAAGACATTTCAAAGGTAATATTGTCTAAAGGCATAATTTCCGTGATACTTAAATCTCGAATTGGAATTTGTGTATCTGTTGGCCTTAAATCTTCGTACCATGCATTAACTTCTGCTAGAGTGGCTTCTCGTATTTCATAGTGCTCGTTTTCTACTTTATAATAAATATAGCCACCAAGCAAATTTGCTATGGCATCATTAGTTAATGGGTTTGCGATATAAGCATTTGGAACATTGTCTTGTATAGCTCTTAGATTAACATGCGACAATGGTGTTTGTATAACAGAGGTTATTATACCTCCAACTCTAGGTAAAGAGTTTGGTAAAGCATCGTAGAGCACAATATCTCTACTTCCTGGGGTTTCATTAAGATCTTCCATGTGTCTAAAAAACCCATAACCTTCAGCTTCATGAAATGGGATATAGTTGATTTCTGCAAAAACATCCGATTCTAATACAACATCAATTCTACTTCCTACAAAATCTGCTGCATAATTATTGGTATGGTCGTCTTCATCAGACTGGCCGATAAAATGGTTCATGTTATTTTGAAGAAAAGGCATACTTGCCGCTAATAATTCATAGGTTCTTTGAGTCGCTTCAAAATCATAGGCATCTCCAAAAGAGAAATTGAAAGAATAACTTCCTATTACACCACTTGGTTGTATATCGTTGGGATTAAAAACAATCTCACCAGAGCTGTCATCTCCAGTTACAGATGCTCCAATTCCGCTCCAAAAGCTCGCGTGTATGCTATAAGTGTTGCTGTTTATAAAATAAACCTTTGGGTTATTAGTATCCCTATCTAATATGCCAAACTTAACATACAATTGATCGTCTAAAAATGGTGCCCAACCTACATTATTTACCGTTGCTAAGGCATTAAAGGTTTCAGCGTTTGGTATTGAGGTTGCACCATCAATAATTGCAATAGGTGGTGCAAAGTTGAAAGGCGAATCTGTAGGCATGTTATTAAATTCTGTTATATCATCAATACCGTCGCCATCATAATCGTCTGGTGTTAATACATTGTGTTCTGTTATAGAATAGTTTTCTAAAGGATAAGCTTTCAATGATTCTGAGATTACCATAGTTCCATTAACACCTATGGTCATTGAGACTGCCCAGTTATATGTAGAACTATGTTGAGCATGAAGTATATAATATTTTCCTTCTTGAGCTTGTATTGATAATTGTGCTTGTCCAAGTCCATTAACAGAATAATTATCAATGACTACATTTTGAGCATAGCAAAAAGTAGAAATTAGACAAAGTAATGTTGTGGCTATTTTTTGAGTCATGTTTTTGAGCTTTAATGAATTAAAATAATGTGTAATATACATTTTTTTAATGATATTCATTATCACTTATAAATGAGCTTAGAAGAAAGTGATAATTCTAGTACGGGATATTGTACTATTTTTTATCTATCAATCTTAATACGTCTTTAATTTCGGTTAGCGGAAATTTGCACGTTCCATTTACACAGACGTAAACTAGAGTGTTTTGCGCGTTAAAGCGATTTTTCATTATTGGTAAATTGCTTTTGTTAAATGCACCAGCAATCATAATATGAGGTAAATAATAAGAGTTGAGTGCTGTTGCTTTTTTTAAGGCTTCACTACCAGAAATAGCAATTTCGTAATACGGATTAGAATGATTACTCATTAAAGCCAACCAATTTGAATACGCCGAAGGTGCATCGTCTATTTTTAGAAATACATTGTTAAGCATTTGTTTTGAGTGTTCTAAATCGTTTGAATTTGAAAAATAATGCCCAATTTTAAATAGATTATGAGCCATAATTGAGTTTGAAGACGGCATCACATTATCCGTAATTTCTATGTTGCGCACAATTAAATTTGTATCCAAATCTGAAGCGAAGTAATACATTTTTGTTGTTTTATCTAAAAAATGAAGCTGCGTATATTCTAATAATGCTTTGGCATGTTGTAGCCATTTTTCGTTAAACGTAACCTGATATAAAGTAATAAAAGCATCTATTACAGTAGCGTAATCATCTAAATGCCCATTAATACTACTGCTGCCGTCTTTATAATTGTGGTATAATCTGCCATCGGTTTTCAATTGATTTTTAATAATAAAGGCTGCGTTTTTTTTAGCAGCTTCTAAGTATTTTGGCTTTTTAAAAACTCGGTAAGCATCTGTATAACCTTTTAACATTAACGCATTCCATGAGGTTAACACTTTATCGTCTAATCTGGGTTTTTCTCTTTTTTCTCTTGCTTCAAAGAGTGCTTTTTTCCATAATGCTATTTTAGTCTCTAGTTCTGTTATGCTAATACTGTGTTTTTTTGCAAAAGCGGTATTGGTTTTGTTCCGAATTAAAATATAATTATCCTTTTTCCATTTTCCGTAGGAATTTATATTATAATAGGCAGAAAAAAGTTTGTAGTCTTCTGTAATGATTACTTGTAATTCTTCTTTTGTCCAACTGTAAAAAGCACCCTCTTTAAAATCTTTATTTTTAGTAACACTATCCGCATCTAAAGACGAATAAAACTCACCGTCTTTGCCTGTTAACTCACGTTTTATAAATGCCAATGTTTCTTCAACAATGTGTTTGTAAAGTTTATTTTTTGAAGCGAGATAAGCATTAGAATATAAACTTACTAATTGTGCATTATCGTATAGCATTTTTTCAAAATGAGGAATGTGCCATTTTTTATCTGTTGCATATCTTGAAAATCCACCTCCAACTTGATCGTAAATGCCACCATAAGCCATTTTTGTTAGTGTTGTGTGGACGTATGTTTTTAAAGCTTCATCGTCATTTTGGTAACTATGTCTTAATTGAAACGCAAGGTTGTTTGGCAATGGAAATTTGTTGTCTGTTTGCTGTCCACCATAATTAAAATCGAGATGCGTATTCCATTGTTTTATGTATTTTTTTAGAGTAGAAATCGTAAATACAGTTTCCGCATTGTTTAGTGCAATTAAATCGTTATTTTTTATGCCTTCGGTAAGTTTTTCGGCATAGGCAATCACTTTTTCAGGATTGGTTTTGTAAAGTTTTAAAACCTCTTCTAAAGTCTTAGTCCATTGTGTTTTTGTAAAATAAGTGCCACCAAAAATAGGTTTGCCGTTGGGTAGTAAAATACAATTAAGTGGCCAACCACTATTGCCTGTCATTAGTTGTACAGCATCATTATAAATTTTATCAATATCTGGTCGTTCTTCACGATCTACTTTAATAGAAATAAAATTCTCGTTCATAAAAGCTGCAACAGCCTCGTCTGCAAAACTTTCTTCTTCCATAACATGGCACCAATGGCAAGCTGAGTACCCAATAGAAACTATGATGAGTTTGTTTTCTTTTGCTGCGCGTTTTAAGACTTCTGGATTCCAAGGCTGCCAATCTACAGGATTATGAGCATGTTGTAATAGATATGGACTACTCTCGTTTACCAACGCGTTTGTATGCTCATAATTTATAGTATCTTCTTTAGAATTGTTGGATTTACAATTATGAAATGTAAATAGAACTATAAAAACGACAAGTACTTTGAGAATGATATTGTTATGCATGTGTTACGTTATGGCGATAGTTAGGTCTTAATTATTAGCTTTTATTACGTTTAGCGTTTCATTGTTTTTTCCTACTAAAAAACAGTTTTCACCATTTATTACAATAGGTTTTACTTTTTTTACATCACCTTTTATGTGGATACCACTTTTAGCACTTTTTATTGCTGTAAATTTGTTGTTTCCTTTATTTTCAAGATACAAACCATAACTAGCATCGTTTCTAGGTGTTTCAACTTCCGATTGGTATAAATTCCCAGCAATTACTATATCCTTTAAATTGTCGGTATTAAAATCTTTAATTAGTATGGCATTAATTGAAGAAAATTGTGCCTCATTTGGAAGCGGTATCATTTTAAACCCATTTTTGGTATTTTCTAAAATAATAGAAGCAAATGTATAGGATTTAAGATGTAAAGCTTCTTCTAGTTTTTCTTTACCATAAACCTCTTCTAAATTTGCCGAACCAAAAACAGTATAAGTTGGAAATTTCTCTTTAATAAATGGCATTTGGTTAGAGCTACATTCTCTTCCTCTTAATGGAAAAAGTGTGGAATTATTATAGTAACCAAGCACAATGTCGTTAGTGCCATTATCATCAAAATCTGTGGCATAAACTTCAAAAGGTTCGTCTTTAGAAGCCTTGTATTTATAGTTTAAACCTAGATTGCCAAGCACGTAATCCATGTCTCCATCATTATCTAAATCTGCTGCTTCTATAGTATTCCACCAACCGTTAGAATTTGGTATTTTGTTTTCTTGAAGCGTAAAATTTCCATTGTCATTTTTAAAAAAACTAATTCCCATCCATTCGCCAACTACAATTAAATCTGTTTGATTATCGTTGTTAAAATCTGTCCAAATAGCATCGGTTACCATACCAATATTTAATAGTTTTGAAGCTTTGTTTTTTGTGATATTTTTAAATGTTCCGTTAGTGTTTTCTAATAGGTAACTTGTGCCAGAAAACGGATAGGTTTGTGCTTTTAATCTGCCTCCAACAAAGAGGTCTAAATCACCATCGTTATCAAAATCGAAAGGTTTTACACAACTTCCGCTTGAAAATAGTTTAGGAAGTCTGGAATTATCTTTTTTAAAACTACCATTAGTATTTATATACAATCGGTCTTGGTACATGTTGCTGTTGGCTTTCCATTCGTTGCCGCCACTTACCACGTACAAATCTAAGTCGCCGTCGTTATCTGCATCAAAAAACTGGGCACCAACATCTTCATGTTTTTTATCAATTGTCCAAGTTTTAGAATTTGAAAGGACAAATGTTTCGTCTTTATTTTGAATGTATAACGCGCCAGAAAATCCTTTAGCTCCACCAACAAAAAAATCGTCTAAACCATCGTTATTAACATCGCCTACGGTTAAAGCAGGTCCAAATTGAGACATTTTGTGAGGTAATAAACTTTCATTTGTAAAATCGTTATACTCATTCTCAGTATGCTTGTGTGCTATTTTAGACGTTTTTGTTACATCGGTAAATAGGGGAGTAGCTTGTGTTTTTTCTGTTTTAGAATTTATGGTTTTAGCGTCATTATATGAAAGTGTTAACCTTTGGTTTGCGTCAATATTTTTTAGAGTTTGAACGTTATTATCTGGCCAAATTACCGAGATGCTTTCAACCGATTTTAGATCATTTAAACCTAGATGTAAGATGGGTTCAACTGAAGACTGATAGCCACGCGTAGGATAATTTTCTAAATATTGAAAACCATTTTTTGTTTTAGCTTCAATACGTACACCAACACCAAAAGGATTATTTGCCTGTCCTTTTAATTGAAATTGTAGATAATTTTTATTCGAATTGTTTTTTAATACCGTAGCGGGTTCATCTATATTATTAACCACTAAATCTAAATCGCCATCGTTATCTAAATCTGCATAAGCCACACCATTTGAAAACGTTGGCTTGTTAATTCCCCAAGCATTAGATGTTTTAGAAAACGTTAAATCTCCATTGTTTTTAAAAAAATAATTTAGCGTTTTACGCTGTGGTGTTTGTTGTACCAACTCTTCGATAACCGAAGGCATTTTTTCGTTATTTTTTTGAGCTTCTTTTAGTCGTTTTAATTTATGGTTTCTAAAATCGTTATTCCTAAAATCTCTTTTTAAACCATTAGACACAAATATATCTTTATGTCCATCGTTATCAAAATCGGCAAAAAGCGGACTCCAACTCCAATCTGTACTTGCAACTCCTGCTAGTTGCGCAATGTCGCTAAAGCTGTTATTACCAACATTTATTTGTAACGCATTGTACATGTATTGATAATGAAACCCATTGTTTACGGCATGATTAAATACCTCTGGATTCATACCACTCATGCTTGTTTTAATACTAAAATTGTCTTCGGCTACCATATCTAAAGACATAATATCTAACAAACCATCGTTATTAAAATCGGCAATATCTGTTCCCATAGAAAAATTAGAGGTATGATTAATAGACGTTTTTAAAGTTTCGGTAAATGTGCCATCTTGGTTATTGTAGTACAAATAATCTTGCTCTACATAATCGTTTGCAACATAAATATCTGGCCAACCATCTTGGTTTAAGTCTCCAATAGAAACACCTAAACCAAAACCTAATGCGTTATTAATTAGTCCTGCTTCTTTTGAAATGTCTGTAAATTTTCCAAAGTCGTTTCTGTATAATTTATCACCAACAAATTCATTTTCTTTGGTCTTAAATTTTTCAGGATTATTTGTGTTTATTGGCGACACATTATGGTTAAGCAAAAACATATCTAAATCTCCATCTTTATCAAAATCAAAAAAAGAAGCTTGCGTACTGTAACCATCAAAGTTTAAACCGTATTGTGCGGCAGATTCTGTAAAAGTGCCATTTTTATTGTTTACAAATAATTGGTTTTTCCTGTTTTTGGCTTTGCCTTTTCCAGATTTACAAACATAGATATCTAGCCAACCATCTGCATTAATGTCTGCCATAGTTACACCAGTTGTCCAACCAAACGAGCCTTTTGTGTTAGATGTATTTGTGATGTCTTCAAATTGTAAATTGCCTTTATTAAGATAGAGTTTATTATCTTTTAAATTTGAAGTAAAATAAATATCTGCCAAACCATCGTTATTAATATCTCCAACTGCAACACCACCACCATTGTAATAGTATTCGTACACCATGCTATTCATGGCACTACTTTCTGGTATTTCGTTTATAAAATTAATGCCACTTTTATTTGAGCTAATTTCTGTAAATAACGCAATATTATCAGTTTCTTTTGGTGCATTTTCTTTTTTACGATGCTCATTGCATGCAAAAAGTATTATGCATAACGAGACGCTTAAATAGTTTATTTTATAATAATATTTTGCCATTAAAAGTGTTTTAAACAAATATAAAAAAACACCTAGAAATAATAATAATCTCTAGGTGTTTTGGCTAATAATTAATTTAGACTAATTCTAATAAATTACCAGTTTGGATTTTGATTTAAATTTGTATTAATGTTCATCTCCTGTAACGGAATTGGAAACACAATATGTCTGTCTTGAAAATTATCTGCAGAGGGTTTGTTATGGTCTAGTAAGGTTGCTTTTATAGACTCTGTTGCCGTGCTGCCACGTTGCCATCTGTACAAATCGAACCAACGAATACCATACTCCATAGCTAATTCTACAGGGCGCTCATGATGACGGATTTGGGTTCTCAATTCGTCTTTTGTCATAGTTCCTAATGGTGCTGCGCCACCTCTTGCTCTAACTATATTAATTTGGTCTATAGCCATTGTTGTTTTATTGTTTTCATTTAAAGCTTCAGCATACATTAATAAAACATCTGCATAACGAATTACAGAAATGTTAGATCCGTTATAAAAATTTGTGTCTTCGTTGTATGCATATTTTTTAAAATATCTAGGATGGTTTAAATCACCAGCAACAGAAGCGTAAGTTTCATTTTGTTCTGAATCTCTACTGTACATTTCAGAATTTGGATCATCAAAGAAAATACTTTCGTAAACACGATCGCTAATGTCTCCGTTTGGTGCTAAATCGGTTTGCATTTCGCTAACTAACCATTCAGATGGGTAGAATAACTCCCAACCACCAAAGGCATAAGGTGCCACTTGAAAATTTAAAACTTGGCGTTCATCATTTCCATTAGAACGATCTCCAGTAAATTGAATTTCAAAAATACTTTCGGTTCCGTTTTCAGCTAAGCCGTTAAAGTTGTCTTGGTAGTTTGGTAGTAAAGCATAACCCATACCTGTAACCTCTAAAAATTTATTTTCTGCTTCAACCCATTTTTCTTGAAACAAATACACTTTTCCTAATAAAGATTTAGCAGCTCCTTTTGTAGCTCTTCCTTTCCAATCAGACGAATAACTTGTTGGTAAATCTACTTCGGCTTCACTAAGATCGGTTTCAATTAGTGCCCAAACAGCAGAAGGATCGGCTTGGTTTGGAAATAAGTTTTCTAAGTCTCCACTAAAAGAAGTAACAAGTGGTACGTTTTCAAAACCTGTAACCAACCAAAAATAATAATAAGCTCTTAAGAATTTTGCTTCTGCAATAAGTCCTGATTTAGTCTCTGCAGACAGCGCTGCCATAGTAGGGATTTTTTGTAGCATTTGGTTAGCTCTACCAATACCTGTATAACTCGCTTTCCATACACTGAATGGGCCACTTTCTTCTGTGGTATTTGAAAAAATAGCTAAAGAACGTCCGTAAGTTTCGCCTGTATTGTTGTGTACATCATCTGCTCTGTAAGCTAATGATGTGTAGATTTCTTCAAAAAACTCCCATTTGCTTCCACTTGAGCTTTGCATAGCGGCATAAGTTGCAGTTAACGCTTGCATTGCGTGGTCTTCGGTTTGCCAAAAACTGTCATCTGTTAAGGTCTCTTTATTGTCAACATCTATAAAGTCATCATTACATGAGTTTAACAGACCGACTAGGCATAAGCCTAACATTATATATTTAAAATTTTTCATTGTTTTCTTTTTTATTTATTTACATTGAAATATTAATACCTAAGATAAGGGATTTTGTTAAAGGATAAAACCCTCTATCTACACCTCTTGTAAATGTGCCTCCATTTGCAAGTCCAGGATCAAAGCCAGAATATTTAGTAATCGTAAACAAGTTATTAGCTGTTACATATACTCTAGCATTACTTATCGCTAATTTGCTAGTTAAAGTGTCTGGTAAATTATAACCAATCTGAATATTTTTTAATCTAAAATAAGACCCATCTTCTAAGAAATAACTAGATGGACGAATGTTATTATTGGGATCACCAAATGCATTTCTAGGAATATCTGTACCTGTGTTTTGTGGTGTCCATGCGTTTAATAAATCTGACGACATATTGGTTCTATCTGTTCTGTACAACCACATTTTTACACCATTATAAATTTTGTTGCCTTGTGTACCTTGAAAAAACATACTTATATCAAAGTTTTTATACTTAGCATTAAAATTGATACCATATTCAAAATCTGGAAGTCCACTTCCCATATAGCGTTTATCATCATCACCTAATGTACCGTCACCATTAGTATCTTTAAATCTAATATCTCCTGGTGAAGCACTTGGTTGCGCTCCGTGTGCATCAATTTCGGCTTGATTTTGAAATATTCCATCAGCTTCAAATAAGTAAAAACGACCTATTTCGCCACCAACTTCTGTTCTTGTGGTTGGGAAATTATTAAACTCTATAAATCCATCTGTAAATGATTCATTTGTAAAACCTAGTTTAGTTACTTTGTTTGTTGAACCTCCAAT
>JBMYXP010000060.1:0-12727 GCA_049608525.1 Winogradskyella sp. | reverse complement strand
GCTACCAATAATAGTTTCTTCTTTTAAGCACCCATGATGTGCAAAAACTCTAATATTTTCAACTTTTATAATTCCCATAAAGCAAAAATAATAGGTGTAGCGGTGTTTCAAGTTAATTTTCTTAAAAAATCATCTTAATATCACAATTTCCTTAATTTTGTTGCCACAATTACTAATAATTTTGAAACGCTTTTTAATACCATTTTAAAGCTAATACCTAATATTTATAACATGGCATCACCAACAAAAGCACTCAATTTTATTGAGCAAATTATAGAAGAAGATTTAAAAAACGGCCTCCCAAAAACGAAGCTTCGTTTTCGTTTTCCGCCAGAACCAAATGGATACTTACACATTGGGCATACCAAAGCCATTGGTATAAGTTTTGGTTTGGGTGAAACTTATAACGCACCAGTAAATCTAAGATTCGATGATACAAACCCAGCTAAAGAAGAGCAAGAATATGTAGATGCTATAAAGCGAGATATTAAGTGGTTGGGCTACACTTGGGAAAACGAATTGTACTCTTCAGATTATTTTCAAAAATTATACGACTGGGCATTGCAAATGATAGAAGACGGAAAGGCTTATATAGACAGCCAATCCTCAGAAGCCATGCGCCAACAAAAAGGCACACCAACTCAGGTTGGCACTAATAGTCCATTTAGAAACCGATCTGTTGAAGAAAATTTAGAGCTTTTTAAAGGTATGAAAGCGGGTAAATTTGCAGCTGGTACACATGTTCTACGTGCCAAAATAGATATGGAAGATCCTAATATGTTAATGCGAGATCCTATAATGTATCGTATAATGTATGCCACACATCACCGTACAAGCAATGATTGGTGTATTTACCCAATGTACGATTGGACGCATGGCGAAAGCGATTATATAGAACAAATTTCGCATTCCTTATGTTCTTTAGAGTTTAAACCGCATAGAAAGCTTTACGATTGGTTTATAACACACGTTTATGACTATGCAAAAACCGAATTGCCCTTACCACCAAAACAACGCGAATTTGCGCGTTTAAACCTCAGTTATACCATAATGAGCAAACGCAAGTTGCTGCGTTTGGTAGAAGAAGGTATCGTTACTGGTTGGGACGATCCACGCATGCCAACCATTTCGGGCTTACGTCGTCGTGGCTATACACCAAATGCTATCCGTAAATTTATAGATAAGGTTGGTGTTGCTAAGCGCGAAAATGTAATAGATGTGTCGCTTTTAGAATTTTGTATTAGAGAAGACTTAAACAAAACTGCACATAGAGTAATGGCGGTTTTAGACCCTATAAAAGTGGTAATTACAAATTATCCTGAAGGAAAAGAAGAATGGTTTAAAGCCGAAAACAACCCAGAAGATAATACGGCTGGTTTTAGAAACATACCATTTTCACGAGAACTATATATTGAAAAAGACGACTTTAAAGAAGTAGCAGATAGTAAATTTTTTAGATTGAAACTTGGCGGAGAAGTTCGTTTAAAAAATGCTTACATTATAAAGGCAGAAAGCGTTGTTAAAGATGAAAACGGCAACCTAAAAGAAATTCATTGTACCTATTCTACAGCTACAGAAAAAAAAGTAAAAGGCACATTACATTGGGTATCTATACAACATGCCATTACTGCCGAAGTAAGAGCCTACGATCGTTTATTTAAACACGAATCTCCAGATTCAGATAAGGCTAAAGATTTTATGGAATTTATTAACCCAGAATCTTTAAAAGTGAGCACAGCTTTTTTAGAACCTAGTTTGGCAGATGCTAAAGTAGGTACGCAGTTTCAGTTTCAACGTTTAGGCTATTTTAATGTAGATGACAATTCTAAATCTGGTGCATTGGTTTTTAATAAAACAGTTGGCTTACGAGACAGTTGGGCAAAGCAACAACCTAAAATTCAAACTAGTAATCAAAACCAAAAAGCGCCACACAAAAAGCGTTCTGCTATAGATCAAATTAAATCGTACGGAAAAAAATACGATAAAATGACTATTGAGCAACAAACTAAAGCTAAAGCAGACATACAAGCCTTAGCAAAAAATGTGGCTTATAATGATTTAGAGCCTTTATTTGGTACAGCCGTTAAAAAAGCTGGTACACGTATTATTACCATGATAACCTTAGGTGTTTTACTAAAAAATGGGTTAGATAAAAATGAAGTCATAAACGAATTTATAGCTAAAGCTTTAGAGGATAAAAATGAATTGTTAGTTGTAGAGGCAAAGGCGCTTTAGCTTTATAGCTTACTTATTGCTTATTAGTTTTTTTGTACATTTAACCAACTAACTTATAAAAAATAGAGATTATGGATTTTAATTTTCCGGCAATTATGGTAGCCGCTGCTGTGCCAATTATTTTAGGCTTTTTATGGTATAACCCAAAAGTATTTGGCATTGCTTGGATGAGAGCATCTGGCATGACCGAAGAAAAAATGAAAAGCGCTAATATGATAGCCATTTTTGGCGTTTCGTTTTTACTTTCAATTTTACTATCGGTATTTACACACGTTTTAACCGTTCATCAGTTTGGTGCGGTTCAAATGATTGGTGGAGACCCAACTTTAGAGGGTATTTTGCCGTCCTACCATGCTTTTATGGACGATTATGGTTCTGCGTTTAGAACTTACAAACACGGCGCATTACATGGCTTTTTATCTGGTATTTTTTTGGTATTACCAATTATAGGAATAAATGGTTTGTTTGAACGTCAAAGCTGGAAACATATTTTAATAAATGCTGGCTATTGGACGTTAACCTTAACCATTATGTGTGCTATTATTTGTGGTTGGGTGTAATTATACCAATTTGTTATTCAAAATAAAAAAAGCCTTAAAGTTAATTTACTTTAAGGCTTTTCAATTTTATAAAAAGGAAAATTTAATCTTCTTTCTTCTTTTTACTTTGCTTCATGGCTTCACCAATTTGGTTACTTGCTGTAAAACTTGCCACCATATCGTTTAGCATTTGGCTTCCTGCTTGTGGTGAATTTGGTAATAATATTAAATTACTATTGGTTTCTTGCCCAATAGCTTGTAAGGTGTCGTAATGTTGTGTTACAACAATTAGTGCAGATGCCTCTTGCGAGTTAATACCAACTCTATTTAAAACATCAACAGATTCTTCTAATCCTCTAGCAATTTCTCTACGTTGATCTGCAATACCTTGGCCTTGTAAACGCTTACTTTCTGCTTCTGCTTTTGCTTTTTCTACAATTAATATACGTTGTGCATCTCCTTCGTATTGTGCTGCAGTTTTTTCTCTATCGGCAGCATTAATTCTGTTCATTGCTTCTTTTACCTGAGCATCTGGATCTATATCGGTAACTAAGGTTTTAATAATATCAAATCCATAGTCTAACATTGCATCGTTTAACTCTGATTTTACAGCAATTGCAACATCATCTTTTCTTAAAAAAACATCATCTAAAATCATTTTTGGTACTTCAGCTCTAACGACATCAAATACATACGAGGTAATTTGATCGTGCGGGTAGTCTAATTTGTAAAACGCATCATACACTTTTTGGCTAATTACTCGGTATTGTACTGAAACTTTTAGTCGCACAAAAACATCGTCTTTTGTTTTGGTTTCTACAATAACATCTAATTGTTGAATTTTTAAACTCAGTCGTCCTGCAATTTTGTCTATAATTGGTATTTTAAATCTTAACCCAGATTGCCTTATAGCATGAAATTTACCAAAACGTTCTACAATTGCGGCTGTTTGTTGTTTTACTGTAAATATCCCAGAAATTAAAATAATTATACCAAATAGTATAAAAGGTATTAAATAAATAGGTGTTCCCATAGTATTGCTTTTTTAATGGTTAATAGGTGTAAAGTTAAGTATATCTGTAGTATTTGTAGGTTTTACCGTTATTTTGTTACATTATTTCTAATGTATTAATGCTTTTATGCGTTTTACAGTTTCGGCTTTACCAATCATAAACATAATATCAAAAACATCTGGGCCTTGTAATGCACCAACTAATGCTAATCGTAATGGCATCATTACTTTACCAAAGCCTATTTCAGTATCTGTAATCCAACCTTTAATTTTAGTTTGAAGGTTTTCAACTGTAAAATTTTCCGTAGCATTAATGAGTTCAATAACTTTTGTCATTACTTCTGCGGTATCTTCTTTTATTGCTTTTTTAGAAGCCTTTTCATTGTAAGCAGTTGGTGCAGTAAAAAAGAAATGACTCAAATCCCAAAACTCACTAACAAAAGTAGCACGTTCTTTAATTAACCCTACAACCAAGGCAATGTAGTTAAGGTCTATTTCTGCTAACGCTGGTTGTGCAATTTTAAATTGTTTAGCCAAGTCTAAATCTAATTGCTGCTGCATATAATGGTGGTTAAACCATTTGGTTTTATCGGGATCAAAACGTGCTCCAGACTTATTCACTTTCGCTAAATCAAAGTCTTTTACTAATTCGTCTAAACTAAAAATTTCTTGTTCCGTGCCAGGATTCCAACCCAAAAAGGCTAAGAAATTTATAACTGCCTCAGCAAAATACCCATCTTCTTTATAGCCTCTAGAAACCGAACCATCTGGTGCAGTATATTGTAAAGGAAATACAGGAAAGCCCATTTTATCTCCATCGCGTTTACTCAATTTTCCTTTTCCAGTTGGTTTTAATATTAACGGTAAATGTGCAAATTGCGGAGCTTCCCAACCAAATGCATCATATAATAATTGGTGCAATGCTAAAGATGGTAACCATTCTTCGCCACGTATAACATGTGTAATTTCCATTAAATGATCGTCCACAATATTTGCCAAATGATAGGTTGGCATGCCATCACTTTTAAATAAAATTTTATCGTCTAAAACATTAGTGTCAATTTTTATAGCACCACGAATACTATCTTTTAAATGTAATGTTTCATCTTGAGGGGTTTTAAAACGAATCACATAAGCATCACCAGCTTCAATTTTAGCTTTAGTTTCTGCTTCAGTTAACACTAACGAATTTACCAAACGTCCTTTTTCTCTATTATGCCAATTGTAAATAAAGGTTTTCTTCTGGGTTTCATGTTCTTTTCGGAGTGTATCTAAAGCTTCAGAAGTATCAAAAGCATAATACGCTTTACCAGTTTTAATTAAATCATCTGCGTATTCTTTATATAGAGGTTTACGCTCACTTTGTCTGTAAGGGCCAAATTTTTCATTTTTGTTTGGGCCTTCATCAAACGGAATACCACACCAGTTTAAAGCGTTTATAATATAATTTTCTGCACCTTCAACATAACGGTTTTGGTCGGTATCTTCAATCCGAAGTACAAAATCGCCACCATGTTTTTTAGCAAATAAATAGTTGAATAATGCAGTTCTTACACCACCAATATGTAATGGACCAGTTGGGCTTGGCGCAAAGCGCACACGTACGTTTTTAGACATATGGGAATATGAAATAGATGTTGTTCTGAATTTATTTCAGAATCTCATACAAATATAGATTTTTGGTGTTCAAAGTTCAAAGTTTAATGTTCAAAAGTTTTAGTGTTACCAACTCAAAACTCAGACTATAACTCAAAACTAATCTATAATCATCGTTTTTGGCACACGCTTATTCATAATCTTAAACCAAAGTGGTGGTATCATTGCCAAAACCACAGAAGTCGGATAGCCATAAGGCATTTGTGGACTTTGGTTATGGCAATCTAAAACCTGATATTTTTTAGATGTTTTATAATGGTGATCGCTATGTCTTGTTAATTCGTACAAAACAATTCTACCAATAATATGGTTAGAGTTCCATGAGTGAATTTCTTTTACACGCTCGTAACGACCCGATTTTGTTTTTAAACGCAACAAACCATAATGTTCAATATAATTAACAGATTCTAATAGTATAAAACCAACGGTTCCAGACAGAATTGCAAAAACCAAAACGGTAGTTCCAAAAAAACAGAATACACTTATTAAATATGTAATTTGAAATAAACCATACCAAAGCATATCGTTTTTAACCGAAAAGAACGTCTGTTTATTTGTTTTTAATAATTTATTTTGAATTTTCCAAGCTTTAAAATATTGGCGAAACGTAGAAGTTACCCAGAAGGAATACACAGACTGATTGTATTTTGCTGTTGCAGGATCTTCTGGTGTTGCTGCGTGTAAATGGTGTCCATAATTATGTTCAATATAAAAGTGCATATAAAAGGCAGGTAGCAGCAAAGCTTTACCTAAAAAACGCTCGTTAGTGGTTTGTCTATGTCCAAGCTCGTGCGCCACATTTATACCATTAACACTAAGTACAATACCAACTGTAAATACTAAACCTATAAATTGATAAGTTTCCAAATCTATTGAAGAAATTGTTATAAATGTATATAAAACTAATCCAAAAACTATAGGTAAATTTAAATACAGTAGCCAATCAAAAATGCTTTGTTTTAATTTACTATCTGCATCTTCTGGTTTTAAATTACTTGAGTCAATAGGAAATATGAGTTCTAAAATAGGAATACAGATAAATCCAAATACTGGTGTTGCCCAAACCCAGTTACCTCTTAAAAATACACCTAAAAATGCTATTAACGGAATTGAAAATGCAGCTAAATATTTTAAATCTTTCATAGTTTTGTACTGCTTGCAATTTACATTCAACGTGTTTTAGTAAAGTAAAAATTACCTTTAAGTTAAAAATATGTATATTTTAAACGCTAACTAGTTATTAAAAACCTCTAAATTAACAGAATCTTATTAAAAACTAATAATTGGCTTCAAAAATAAAATTGTAGTTTAGTAAGTTAATAGTTATAACATAAGTTAAAAGCTAAATGCAATTTGAAATTTCGGCCTAGTCGGTAGCAACCATTTTAGAAATAATGAATAATTTTATAACCATAAAGCAAAAGCTAGAGCAGTTTATTAAGCGTTATTACATTAACGAACTATTAAAAGGCGTCATACTGTTTTTTGCTACAGGCTTTCTATATCTTATTTTTACATTATTTGTAGAATATGTGTTGTGGCTCAACCCAATGGCACGCACCATTTTGTTTTGGGTTTTTATTGTGGTAGAAGTTACTTTATTTATAAAGTTTATTGCCATTCCGTTATTGCATTTATTTAAGTTAAGACAAGGTATAAATTACGAAACAGCATCTCAACTTATAGGTAATCATTTCCCAGAAGTTAGCGACAAATTATTAAATGTTTTGCAGCTCAACCAAAGCGCCAACTCGTCCGATTTGTTAGTGGCTAGTATTGCACAGAAGTCTAAAGAGCTACAACCCATTCCGTTTAAATCTGCAATTAATTTTGCTTCAAATACTAAATATATTAAATATGCTGCATTACCAATTGCCATTGTTTTAGTCTCTTTTTTAACAGGAAAAATAAATTGGTTTAGTGATAGTTATGAGCGCGTTGTTAATTACCAAACGGCATATCTTCCGCCAGCACCATTTCAGTTTTTTGTGCTAAATGATAAACTTCAAGCTATTGAAAATAAAGATTTTACGTTAAAAATTTCTACAGTTGGTGCTATTGTGCCACAAAACGCTAAAATACAATATAACGGGCAGTCCTATTTTTTAGAACAACTGGCACCAGGCGAATTTCAACATCTATTTCCATTACCAAAACAAGCCATTGAGTTTACCCTTAGTGCAAATGGTGTAGTTTCTAAACAATATACATTGCAAGTCGTTAACACACCAAACCTTGTTAATTTTGAATTGCATTTAGCCTATCCATTACACACCAAAAAACCAAGCGAAGTCTTAAAAAGTACAGGGACAACCACCATTCCCGAAGGCACTAAAACAACCTGGGTAGTTAATACCAAATCTACTACAGATGTTGCAATCTATGCTAATGACACCTTAAAATTTACCAGTAATGAAGTAGGTGTATTCAAAGCCAGTAAACGTCTCTTTAATGATTATAACTACAGTATTACAACAAGCAACGAAAGTTTAAAAGATTACGAAAACCTAGCTTTTAATATCAAGGTTGTAAAAGATACGTACCCAGAATTAAATATTAAAATAAAAAAAGATTCGTTAGACCAACAGAGTCTTTACATCTTTGGTCAGGCAACAGACGACTATGGTTTATCTCAACTAAATTTAGTGTATTATCCTGAAAATGAAGTAACTAAAAAAGTTAAAGTCCCAATAAAAATAGCCTCATCAAATTTTACCGAATTTATAAGTGCATTTCCCAATCAGCTTAATATCAAAGACGGTATTAGTTATCAGTTGTATTTTGAAGTTTTTGATAACGACGTTATTCATAAGTATAAACGTACAAAAAGTAGTGTCTTTTCATATAGAAAACGGACCAAACAAGAAGAAGAACAAAAACAACTCAACGCGCAAAGTGAAACCATAAAAGATATTAGCAAAACGTTTAATAAGCTAAAAGCACAAGATAAAAAGCTTAGTGAATTTTCTAAACTACAGAAAGAAAAAAAAGCACTAAACTTTAATGATAAAAAGAAGTTTGAAGATTTTTTGAAGCGTCAGAAAAACCAAGAGCAGTTGATGAAAAATTTCAACAAAAAATTGCAAAAGAATTTAGACGAATTTCAAACTGAAAAAAAAGAGAAAGATGTTTTTAAAGACGATTTAAAAAAGCGTCTCAAGGAAAACGAAATGCAATTACAAAAAGATGAAAAGCTTTTAAAAGAATTAGAGCAACTTAAAGATAAAATTAATAAAGAAGAATTTTCTCAAAAACTCGAAGAATTAGCGAAGCAAAACAAGGCAAAAAAACGTAACATGAAACAGCTTTTAGAGTTAACAAAGCGTTTTTATGTTATGAAAAAAGCAGAAAAAATTGCAAATAAAATTAATGCATTATCAAAAAAGCAAGAGCAATTGGCAGAAAATGATAAAGAGAATACTAAGGAAGCGCAAGACACACTCAATGCAGATTTTGAGAGACTTCAAAAAGAGTTAGATGCTTTAAAAGCCGAAGATAAATTGCTCCATAAACCGCTTAAATTTGAACGCGACCGTTTTTTAGAGGACGATATTAAATTCGATCAAAAAGCAGCAAAAGATGCGCTAAAACAACAAGAAAAAAGTGCAGCGCAGCAAAAACCACAAGTGGCTAAACAACAGCAGCAAAAGGCAAAGCAAAGCCAAAAGAAAGCCTCTAAAAAAATGAAGCAAATGAGTGCGCTGATGAAGAAAAAAGCTGGCGGAGGTGGTGGAGGTGGCAACCAAACTCCTGAAGATATTGATACCTTACGACAAATATTAGAAAACTTACTTAGCTATTCGTTCGATCAAGAGGAACTTATGAATACGTTTAATGCAATTAATGTAAACAATAATAAGTACGGCACTTATATTAGAGCACAGAACAATCTAAGAGCCCATTTTGAACATATAGACGATAGTTTGTTTTCTTTAGCATTAAGACAACCCAAAATTTCTCAACACGTTAATACACAAATTACCGAGGTTTATTTTAATATAGATAAAGCACTTAGTCAGCTTACCGAGAATAATATATACAAAGGTGTAGCTGCGCAACAATATACCATTACTGCAAGCAATGAACTTGCAAGTTTTCTAAATGATATTTTAGACACTATGGAAATGTCTATGAATCCGTCTCCTGGATCTGGTGGAGGTGGTGACGAACAACTGCCAGATATTATTATGAGTCAAGAAGCGCTTAATAAGAAAATGGAAGACGGTGTAAAGAAAAGCGAAGAAGGCAAACCTAATAAGGAAGGCGATACTGGTAAAAAAGGTAAAGGAGACAAACCAGGTGAAGACGGTAAAAGTGGTGAAGATGCGGAGGGAGAAAACCCTGGTGATAAAGGAAAACAAGGCAAGGATGGTGAAAGTGGGGAAAGTGGTGCTAACGGAAAAAGTGGCACGCAACCAAGCAAAGGAGGTAAAGGAGGAAAATCTGGCGAAAATGGAAGTGATAAAGGTGAAGGCAATCCAAACAGGAATAACGGCAAACATGGTAAAAACGTTTTAGACGGAAAAGGTGAAAATAACGAGGGCTATGGCGAAGGTGGAAGAGAAGAACAAAACGGCGAATTGTTTAAAATTTACCAACAGCAACAACAACTGCGTCAAGCCCTAGAGGATAGATTATCTGATGATGGCACCTTACAATCTGCTGGCGAATTAATTAAACAAATGGAAGCTATTGAACTCGATTTGTTAAATACGGGTTTTACAAGGCAAACACTCCAAAAAATGATGGACGTGCAGCATCAATTATTAAAATTAAAGCATGCAACTTTTATGCAAGGCGAAGATACAAATCGCACATCCGATACCAATACGAAGCGTTTTAACAGTACCAATGAGAACCAAATTCTTAATGCCAAACAATATTTTAATACCACTGAAATATTAAATAGACAAGCGTTACCTTTGCAAAATCATTTTAAGAAAAAAATTAAAGATTATTTTAGCACAGCCAATGATTAGTTTTAACTATGAAACCGATTTTATATTAGAAAACAAAGTAGAAGTTTCAAACTGGATTTCAGAAACCATAGTAGAAGAGAAGCATAAAGAAGGAGATATAAATTATATCTTTTGTTTAGATGACTATTTGCATCAATTGAATGTCGATTTTCTAAATCACGACACATTAACAGATGTTATTGGTTTTGATTATTCAGTAGGAAAAGAATTACATGGTGATATTTATATTTCAATTGAAAGGGTTGAAGAAAATGCTAAAGATTTTAATGTTTCCTTTAATGAAGAATTAGCCCGAGTGATTATACATGGTGTGCTTCATTTTTGCGGTTACAACGATAAATCTGAATTGGATGCCAAAGAAATGCGTTTTAAAGAAGACTACTATTTATCAAAATTCAAAGTGTAAAAAGGTTTTTCAACTTTAATTAAAAAAAATAAGGTTTCTGCTATCGCAGGAATATAATTGTTCCACGTGGAACAAAAAGTAATTAAATTATGTTTAACGAAGTATATGATGTTATTGTTGTTGGTGGTGGGCATGCAGGTAGCGAAGCAGCAGCCGCAGCTGCAAACATGGGCAGCAAAACGTTGCTAATAACCATGAGTCTTCAAAATATTGCTCAAATGTCTTGCAACCCTGCTATGGGAGGCATTGCTAAAGGGCAAATTGTTAGAGAAATTGATGCCCTTGGCGGTTATAGTGGTATTGTTTCAGACACCTCTGCTATTCAGTTTAAAATGCTTAACAAATCTAAAGGCCCAGCAATGTGGAGTCCAAGAGTGCAAAGTGATAGAATGCGTTTTGCAGAAGACTGGAGATTGCTTTTAGAAGGCACGCCAAACTTAGATTTTTATCAAGAGATGGTTTCTGGTTTAATTGTCGAAAATCATAAAGTTGTCGGTGTAAAAACCTCGCTTGGTATTAAGGTAAAGGCAAAATCTGTTGTGCTTACAAATGGTACGTTTTTAAACGGTCTTATTCATATAGGTGATAAGAATTTTGGTGGAGGTAGAGCTGGTGAAAGTGCTGCAACAGGTATTACAGAACAATTGGTAAGCTTAGGTTTTGCATCTGGTAGAATGAAAACAGGAACACCTCCAAGAGTAGATGGTCGGTCTTTAGATTATTCTAAAATGGTTGAACAACTTGGTGATGCAGACCCACAAAAATTCTCGTATTTAGATACTACCAAAGTCTTAAAAGAACAACGGTCTTGCCACATGACATATACAAGTTTAGTGGTGCATGATTTGTTGCGCGAAGGTTTTGATCGTTCGCCAATGTTTAATGGCAGAATAAAAAGTGTAGGGCCAAGATATTGCCCATCTATAGAAGATAAAATAAATAGATTTGCAGATAAAGACAAACACCAATTGTTTGTAGAGCCAGAAGGTTGGAATACCTGCGAGGTTTATGTTAATGGGTTTTCAACATCTTTGCCAGAAGATGTTCAGTTTAAAGCTTTACGATCTGTCGCTGGTTTTGAAAACGTTAAATTTTTTAGGCCAGGTTATGCGATAGAATACGATTATTTTCCGCCAACACAATTAAAACATACCCTTGAAACAAAACTAGTTGAAGGCCTGTATTTTGCTGGACAAATAAATGGCACTACGGGTTACGAAGAAGCAGCTTCTCAAGGTTTAATGGCTGGTATTAATGCGAGTTTAAAAGTTGAAGAAAAAGATGCTTTTACTTTACAGCGCGACGAAGCTTATATAGGTGTTTTAATAGATGATTTAATTACAAAAGGTACAGAAGAACCGTATCGCATGTTTACATCGCGTGCGGAATATAGAACATTGCTTAGACAAGATAATGCCGATTTTAGATTAACCCCAAAAGGTTTTGATATAGGTTTAGCTTCAAAAAAGCGTTTAATTCGCATGGAGGAAAAACAGTCAAAGTCTGATGCGTTTGTGCAATTTTTTAAAGACACAAGTGTAAAACCAAAAGAGGCTAATCCTGTTTTGGAAGCCAAAAACTCAGCACCAGTTAAACAACAAGACAAAATGTTTAAGTTGTTTGCTAGACCAAATATTACCACAGCAGATATGCGACAATTTAAAGCCGTAGAAACCTATATTCAAACCCATAATTTAGATACAGAAGTTATTGAGCAAACCGAAATTCAAGTTAAATATTCAGGTTATATTGAGAAGGAAAAAAACAATGCAGACAAACTCAACAGGCTCGAAAACTTAAAAATCCCAGCTGATTTCGATTATTCAAAATTAAAATCTATGCGTATAGAGGCGAGGCAGAAGTTAACAAAAATTCAGCCTGTAACCATTTCACAAGCCTC
>JBMYXP010000059.1:0-12752 GCA_049608525.1 Winogradskyella sp. | reverse complement strand
AAGATAGGCATAGCGATTAACAGAAAATTTAACAATTTTAAAAAGAATTAAACCATTGTTTTCTTTTTGCTTTCTTTGGTTTTATATTTTGAAAAAAACACACTAATATCAATTTGTATTTAGAATACGCAATACATAATACATAATAAGTGGTTTAATTAACTCCGTTTTTCATTAAATAGTATTTAATTCTCAAAAGCATATTTTACAATATTTGCACCCATTTTTAGGGCTTTTTCTCTAACGTCTTCGGGGTCGTTGTGTACTTCTTGATCTTCCCAGCCATCTCCCAAATCACTTTCAAAAGTAAAAAGTAAAACCAATCTACTGTCGTTAAAAATACCAAAAGCTTGTGGTGCTTTGCCATTATGTTCATGGATTTTTGGCAACCCATTTGGAAAATTAAATGCCGAGCTAAATAGTTTATGGTTTTTTGGAATCTCTATTAATTCATTATTTGGAAATACTTTTTTTAGCGCATTAGTAATGTAGGGTTTCATACCATAATTATCGTCTATATGAAGAAAACCGCCCGAAACTAAGTACGTTTTTAAATTTTTATAAGAAAGTATCACTTGGAATAGCGTATGTTTTTTTTAAATTTTTGGCTTCTTCGTCGCTAAAAAACACATTGCCATGCCCCGTCATATGTAACAACGGATACTGAAAAATATCAGTACTTCCAACTTCAACAGTTTGTATAGTTTCGTTAATATTGGTAGCAATAGTTTTGTTACAATAGTTTACCAAATTTGGTAATGCTGTTGGGTTACTGTACCAATCGCCACCACCATTGTATTTTAATATGGCGATATCTTGAGATGACAAGAGAATAGAGAAGAGCAAAAAGAAAAGTGAGAAAAATATTTTCATGTGTTTATATTTATTGTTCTTTTAATGGTTACACTTTGAGTACGCTTAGTACAGACTTGCTGTTCGCTACTAATTAAGTACTTTGGGTAATAAACTTTTTAACATACATCTTTTATAAAGTTTCATTTAAAAAGGCTACTGAATGGCAAGCAGCAATAGCAGCAGTTTCTGTTCTTAAACGTGTACTACCCAAAGTTACAGCAATAAAATTGTGATGCAAAGCGGTTTCAATTTCTTTAACACTAAAATCGCCTTCTGGACCAATTAAAATTACACAATCTTTGCCCATTTGCAATTGAGATTTTAATGATTTTTTTTGCGTTTCTTCGCAATGTGCCATAAAACGTTGACCAAAAAATGGTTGTTTTATAAAATCTTTAAACGGTATTGGAGCGTTTAATTTTGGTAAATAACACTGTAAAGATTGTTTCATTGCGGCTTGTATAATTTTTTCAAAACGTTCCGTTTTTACAACTTTACGCTCGCTACGATCGCAAATAATTGGGGTGATGCTTTCAATGCCAATTTCGGTTGCTTTTTCTAAAAACCACTCATAGCGGTCATTCATTTTTGTGGGTGCAACAGCCAAATGCAAATTATAGTTGCGTTTGGGTTGTACTATTTTTGAAATGATTGAAACCGAGCAATGTTTTAAGTCTGCAATATTTAGCTCTGCAGTAAATAACCAACCTTTTCCATTGGTAATATTTAGCCTGTCACCATTTTTTTTGCGCAATACTTTTACAATATGTTTGCTTTCGTCTTTATCGAAGTTAAAAGTGGTATCTGTTTCTGTAATATTTGGGTTGTAGAAGAGTTGCAATTTTTACCTAGTTTATAAAGTTAAAAAGTATTTAAAGTTAGAAAGTTGAAAGTTTAAAAGTAATTATAAGATTATATCTTTGAGACTTACCGTCTTTGCAAGATTTTTTGATATTAAATCTTCAATCGTGCAGTAGCCATTACATTAAAGTCTGCAAAATCTTTATTTAAGTATTTTAAATACCCAACAATGGCAATCATTGCAGCGTTATCTGTGGTGTATTCAAATTTAGGAATATAGCACGTCCAACCCATTTTTTGTTCCGCATCTTTTAGAGCTTTTCTAATGCCAGAATTTGCAGAAACTCCACCACCAATAGCAATATGAGTAATGCCAGTTTGCTTAACGGCAAGTTTTAACTTATCCATTAAAATACCAATGATGGTATATTGTATAGATGCACAAATATCATTAAGGTTGTCTTCAATAAAATTTGGATTAGCTTTTACTTCTCGCTGTACAAAATAAAGGATATTGGTTTTTAGCCCCGAAAAACTAAAATTTAATCCACCAACCTTTGGCTTAGTAAATTGGTAGGCTTTTGGGTTGCCAAGTTTTGCACGTCTGTCAATTTCTGGCCCAGCTGGGTAACCTAAGCCCAATACTTTTCCGCTTTTATCATAAGCTTCGCCAACGGCATCGTCAATGGTTTCTCCAATAACTTCCATTTCAAAATAATTGGTTACGTTTACAATCTGCGTATGTCCGCCAGAAATGGTCATGGCTAAGAATGGAAACGGTGGTTTTTTATGATCTGTTTCATCTATAAAATGTGCTAAAATATGCGCTTGCATGTGGTTAACATCTATTAACGGAATATCTAACCCGTAAGCCAAGGATTTTGCAAATGATGTACCAACAAGTAATGAGCCCATTAAACCTGGCCCACGAGTAAAGGCAATGGCCGATAATTGGTGTTTTTTTATCCCCGCTTTTTTTATAGCTTGGTTAACAACTGGCACAATGTTTTGTTGGTGCGCTCGCGAGGCTAATTCTGGTACTACACCACCATAATCTGCGTGTATTTTTTGGTCTGCTACAACGTTGCTTAAAATGCTAGTGTTGCATAATACTGCAGCCGATGTATCATCGCAAGACGACTCTATACCAAGAATATAAATATTTTCTTTTTTCATAGTAGCTATTAGGCACAATAATTGTTAATTTTACAAGACCTATTAAATAAAATTTTAAATGCTTTTTTAAATTTGAATTTTTATTAAGTCTCTATAAAATAGAAATTTAATAAAAAAATTAAATGACATCATTTATTTTATTTATTGTTTTTTAAAGTCTTATACGATACGCTACAACGTATTTTATAGGCAAATGTAATGAAGATTTTATACAATAATACCTTAACGCCTTATCAAAAGAGTTCTAAAAATAATCGGTAAATTAGTAGGCATTATCTTGCTACTCTTTTTTATTCTCTTTTTAATACTTTCTATCCCGGTAGTACAAACCAAACTTGGTAACTATATCACAGATAGATTAAACCAAGATTTTAAAACCGATATTAATATTGGTAAAGTTGGGCTTCAGCTTAACGGTGATATAGAACTCAAAAATATTTTAATTAGAGATTACAAAAAAGACACGTTAATAAGCATAGAAGAACTAAATAGCTCTATTATTAGTTTTACTAATTTATACCAAAGCAAGCTCAATTTTGGAGATATTGATATTCAAAATTTAGTATTTAATTACAAAACCTACAAAGGAGAAAAAGAAACAAATCTCGATATTTTTGTTGCCAAATTCGATGATGATAACCCAAGAGTTGGACCAAGTAAATTTTTATTTTCATCTAGTGATTTATCTATTGAAAATGGGATCTTTACATTTACAAACGAAAATTTAGAAACACCAAAAGTTTTTGAGTTTTCTAAACTCAACGCAAATGCTACCGATTTTTTAATTAATGGCCCAAATGTAAAAGCGAGAATAAATAAATTTAGCTTTAAAGATAGTAGAGGTATAGCTGTTAAAAATTTAACTACAAATTTTGAATATAGATTAGACCAAATGGTTTTTGGGGATTTAAACTTGAAAACAAAAAAATCTGAACTTAAAGGGCATTTGGAGTTTAACTATGCTCGAAAAGACCTGCAAGATTTTTTTAATAAAGTAAATTTAAAAGCAGATTTTAAAAACTCAAAAATTTCACTTACCGAGCTTAATGTGTTTTTTAACGAATTTGGGGTAAACCAAAGTGCTACATTAAATGCAAATTTAACAGGTACACTAAATAATTTAATTGCAAAAAACCTTAATGTAAGCACAACCAGAAACACCCAAATTATTGGTGATATTACATTCAAAAACCTTTTTAATAGAAGCGATAATAGTTTTGCGTTACAGGGCAACTTTAAAAAATTAACATCAAATTATAATGATTTAACAGCGTTATTGCCAAAATTATTAGGTAACGCAATACCAACAGTATTTTTAAAAGTAGGGAATTTTAATATTAAAGGCACATCGCACATTACGGCAAAAGAAATAGATGCTAACCTAGAAATAAATACGGACTTAGGGTATGCAAAATCTAATTTAAAACTAACAAACATAGATGATATAGACAACGCTAATTATAAAGGAAATATAATTTTAGAAGCGTTTAATATAGGCGAGTTAATTAACGATCCATTAGTAGAAAACACATCTTTAAACTTAGATATAGAAGGTAAAGGCTTTACCGTAGAGAACCTTAAAACTAAAGTTGAAGGTAACGTAACCTCGTTATATTATAATGCTTACGATTACCATAATATTACGGTTTCTGGTAAATTAGGCAATAAAATATTTAACGGTATATTAAAAGCAAATGACCCTAATTTACAATTAGATTTCAACGGGTTGGCAGATATATCTAAGCCAGAAAAAAAATTAGACTTTAAAGCCAATGTTGGCTATGCCAATTTAAAAGCCTTAAATTTTGTAACAAGAGATAATGTTTCAGAATTTAAAGGTTTGGTAAGCATAACTGCCCAAGGATCTAATTTAGATAACACAATTGGTACAATAAATATTAAGAATACCCTGTATAAAAACCAAGATAATCACTATCATTTTCAAGATTTCGAAATTGTTTCATTACTAAATAACCAAGAACGTGTTATAACAATAAACTCACCAGATATTATAGATGGTAGAGTTTCGGGACGGTTTAAGTATAAAGATATTATAAGTTTAGTTGAAAACTCTGTAAGTAGTATTTACACCAATTATACACCAAATAAAGTAGAAGGTAACCAGTATCTCAATTTTAGATTTAATATTTATTCTAAAATAGCAGCTGTATTTTTTAAAGATTTAGTACTCGGTAAAGGCACATTTATAGAAGGTAAAATTGAAACCGACGAAAAAGGATTTAAGTTAAGATTTAATTCGCCCGAAATAAAATTTCAAGACTATTTTGCTAACACTATTAATTTAAACATAGACAATAGCAATCCGTTATATAATACATATATTGAAATTGATAGCTTAAGTGCAGATGTTTATAAGGCATCAGATTTTACATTAATAAACGTAACAAAACGCGATACATTATTAATTAAATCTGAATTTAAAGGTGGTAAAAATAATGCAGATAATTTTAATCTAAACCTGTTTTACACCATAGATAAGGCTAATAAATCGGTGATAGGTTTTAGAAAATCTGACGTACGTTTTAAAGGTTTTAACTGGTTTATTAATTCTAAAAAAGACAGTCTCAATAAAATTTCTTTTGATCGAAAATTTAAAACCTTCAACATATCTCCTATTAAAATTAATCAAGGAAACGAAGAAATTTTGCTATCTGGTAAAATAGAAGATGCGCTAAACAAAAATTTAAACTTAAATTTTAAAGATGTACAATTAGTAAAAATTACACCTCGTATAGATAGTTTAGCTTTAAAAGGAATTGTAAACGGCAAGTTAAGTATTACACAAAATAAAGGAGTGTACTTACCAAAATCTAACGTTGTAGTAAGCCGTCTTATAGTTAATAATTACGAATTGGGCGACCTAACCGCCAAAGTAGAAGGCAATAACTCAATAACAGATTACAAAGTAGATGTGTCGTTAATTAACGATAAAATAACTAGTGTATTAGCAAATGGCACTATAGATGTAGCAAAAAATAACCCATCTATAAACCTTAATGTAAATTTTAATGATTTTCTGTTAGATCCTTTAAACCCTTTAGGAGAAGGAATTATTAGTAATATAAGAGGTTTGGTGTCTGGTAATGCAAATGTAATTGGTAGTTTAGATAAACCAAGTATTAATGGTGAGTTACTGTTAGATAAAGCTGGCTTGTCTATACCTTACTTAAACGTAGATTACGGTTTTGCTTTCGACTCTAAAGTAACCTTAAAAGATCAACGCTTCGTTTTTAATAATGTGGCTTTAACAGATTCTAAATATTTTTCAAAAGGAAATCTAACAGGTTTTATTGCGCATCATAATTTTTCGGATTGGAAACTAGGTTTAAACCTAAACACAAACCGACTTTTAGTTTTAAATACTGAAGAATCTGAAGACGAACTGTATTACGGTACAGCGTTTATGACGGGTAAAGCAGAAATTAAAGGCCCAACAAGCCAATTGGTAATTAACGTCGATGCAAGTACAGCATCTGGCACAGTTTTTAATATTCCTCTAAACGATAGCGAAAGTTTTGGAGATAACTCGTTTATTCACTTTTTAAGTCCTGAGGAAAAAGCGGCCAAAATTAATAGCGAAATCACAGAAGCTATAGAAATAAAAGGTTTGGTTTTAAATTTCGATTTAAATGTAAATGAAAACGCCACTATAGAAATTGTAATAGACAAAGAAGCTGGCAGCACAATTAAAGGAAAAGGAGAAGGTTTTATAGGATTTTTTATAGATACTAATGGTAAATTTGAAATGAATGGTGATTTTACAGTTTATGAAGGTATTTATAATTTTAAGTATGGTGGTATTGTAGAAAAGAAATTTATAGTAGAAAAAGGTGGCAATATTATTTGGAATGGAGACCCAATGAAAGCTCTAATAAATTTAAAAGCCATATACACAACTACAGCAAACCCTTCTGTGTTATTAGATACACCAATAAGCCAGCGCATACCAGTAGAGGTAGAAATTTTGCTAACGGGCCAGTTAGAAAAACCAACTCCAGATTTTAATCTTAAGTTTCCTAATGTAACATCGACTTTAAAATCTGAGTTAGATTATAGACTATCATCAAAAGATGAGCGTAACAACCAAGCCTTAACGTTGCTAGGCACAGGTGGGTTTTCTAATGGACTTAGAGGTATTAATTTTACGGGCACAATTACAGAACGTTTAAGTGGTATTGTAAACAATATTTTAGGAGGAGATAACGATAACCTTAACTTAGGTTTAGATCTCGAGTTAGCCCAAAACACCCCAGATATACAAACCAATAATAGAGTTGGTGTTACGCTACAAACAAAAATTAGCAACAAAATTTTAGTTAATGGTAAAGTTGGTGTGCCTTTTGGCAGCGCTAGCCAAACCGTTATAAGTGGAGATGTGCAGATAGATTTATTATTAAATGAAGACGGTACCTTACGTGCAAAAGTTTTTAATAGAGAAAATAGTATAAGAAATTTTGGAGAAGAAATTGGCTACACACAAGGTGTTGGTTTATCTTATAACGTAGAGTTTAACTCTTTTAAAGAACTGCTTCAAATTATTTTCTCGGGCAAAAACAAAAAAGAAGAAAAAGCTAAAGCAGAAGCCGAAAAAAAAGCAGATGAAAATGCAGATTTCTTTCCAAGTTATATATCTACTAAAACCAAAAAAGGCAAATCTAAGTAGTTCTAACCTCTTAATTATAAAATACTTATTAACGAAAACGTTTGAATTACTTACCAAGTGATTATTTTATTTAAATAGTCACTTTTTTAGTTACATAGTTTAGTAATTTTACAATAAACATTTACATAATATGTCGCATACCATCAAAAAAATAGCAGTAATGACCTCTGGAGGAGATGCACCAGGAATGAATGCAGCCATAAGATCAGTAGTAAGAACCTGTGCGTTTTATAACATACAATGTTATGGAATTTATAGAGGTTATGAAGGTATGATTGAAGGCGATTTTATTAAAATGGATGCACGTAGTGTAAAAGGCATTATTAATAAAGGCGGAACGGTATTAAAAACCGCACGTTCTAATACATTTAGAACAAAAGAAGGTAGAGCTAAAGCACACAAGCAATTAATAGAAGCAGGCATAGATGCTTTTGTAGTTATTGGTGGTGACGGTAGTTTTACTGGCGCAATGATTTTTAATAGAGAATATAATTTCCCAGTTATGGGTATTCCTGGTACTATAGATAATGATATTTATGGCACAACACATACTTTGGGTTACGATACTGCTTTAAATACGGTTGTAGAAGTTATAGATAAAATAAGAGATACAGCAAGTTCTCACAACCGCTTATTTTTTATTGAAGTTATGGGAAGAGATGTTGGGCATATTGCTTTAAACGTTGGTGTAGGTGCTGGAGCAGAAGAAATTTTAATACCCGAAGAAAATTTAGGATTAGACCGTTTATTAGAATCGTTAAGACGCAGCAAACAATCTGGTAAATCGTCTAGTATTGTTGTTGTAGCAGAAGGAGATAAAATAGGCAAAAGCGTTTTTGAACTTAAAGATTATGTTGAAGAAAACATGTGTGAGTACGAAGTAAGAGTTTCTGTTTTAGGCCATTTGCAACGTGGTGGTTCACCATCGTGCTTTGATAGAGTATTGGCAAGTAGAATGGGAGTAAAGGCTGTAGAAAGCTTATTAAACGGACAAAGTAACTATATGGTAGGACTCAAAAATGATCGTATCGATGTTACCCCATTTGATAAAGCAGTAAAAGGAAAATCAAAAATTAATAAGGAACTTCTTAGAGTTTCTGATATTATGAGTGTATAATAAATTAAATAGAATATTATGTCTAATCTAAAATTAGGAATTAACGGATTCGGTAGAATAGGTAGAATCGTATTTAGAGCAACCGTAAAGCGAAGCAATGTAGATGTTGTTGCTATAAACGACTTATTAGATGTAGAGCATTTAGCCTACCTTTTAAAGTACGATTCTGTTCACGGACGTTTTGATGGTACTATTGAAGTACAAAATGGCAATTTAGTAGTCAATGGTAAAACAATTAGAGTTACAGCCATAAAAGACCCAAAAAACTTAAAGTGGAACGATGCAGGTGCAGAGGTTGTTGCAGAATGCACAGGTATTTTTAAAACGATGAAAACCGCACAATACCATATCGATGGTGGTGCAAAAAAAGTGGTAATTTCGGCGCCAAGTGGAGATGTACCCATGTTTGTAATGGGGGTTAACGATAATGAGTTAACTGCAAACCATAAAATAGTATCAAACGCATCGTGTACAACAAACTGTTTAGCACCAATGGCTAAAGTATTAGAAGATAACTTTGGTATTGAAGACGCATTAATGACAACAATCCACGCAACAACATCTACGCAATTTACTGTAGATGCACCTTCTCAAAAAAACTACCGCTTAGGCCGTAGTGCATTAAATAACATTATTCCATCAACAACTGGTGCTGCAAAAGCAGTAGGAAAAGTAATACCAAACTTAGATGGTAAATTAACAGGTATGGCATTTAGAGTACCAACAGTAGATGTATCTGTAGTAGATTTAACCGTTAGAACAAAAAAAGAGACCTCATTAAAAGCTATTAAAGCCGCATTTAAAAAAGCATCTGAAAACGAAATGAAAGGTGTTTTAGGATATACTGAAGATGCCGTAGTTTCTCAAGATTTTGTGAGTGAAGTGCAAACAAGTGTATTTGATGCAGCATCTGCAATAGAGTTAAATTCAAAATTCTATAAACTAGTGTCTTGGTACGATAATGAGTTTGGCTATTCTAATAAACTTGTAGATTTGGCACAAAAAATAAATAATCTTTAGACCACATTAATTTAAAAATTCCGTAGTTTTATGATAAATTCATTTACTACGGCATTTTTTTTATAATTCAACTATGATTTTAATAACCGATGGAGGTTCAACCAAGTGCGATTGGATAGTTATAGACAATTCAGGACTAAAAGCTGCGGATAAAATCCGAACCAAAGGCTTAAACCCAGCAATTATTTCAGAAAAAAAACTGCATAAAATTATAAGAAAAAGCAAAGCGCTTATGGCTCTAAAGGATAGCATAACGCATGTTTTCTTTTACGGCGCTGGTTGTGGTACAGAAAAACCGCGATTACTTTTAAAATCTATACTAAAATCTCATTTTACAACTGCAAATGTAGAAGTAAGAGAAGACACCTATGCAGCAGTAAGAGCGTGCATTAATACAAAAGATGAAGCAGCAATAGTCTGTATTTTGGGTACAGGCTCTAATTGTAGTTATTACGATGGCAAAGCTGTGCACCAACGTGTAGATAGTTTGGGCTATACATTAATGGATGATGCTAGTGGAAACTACTTTGGCAAACAACTCATTAGAGATTATTACTTTAATAAAATGCCAGATACAATTAAGATTGCATTTGCACATAAGTATAATTTAGATTCAGATTTTATAAAATATAATCTATACAAGCAGAGTAACCCAAGTGCATATTTGGCTAGCCATGCCGAGTTTATGTTTGTAAACAAAGATTCTAATTATATTAAAGCACTTATAAAAGACGGTATTAGAGTGTTTTCTCAAAATATGATTCTTCAATTTAAAGAAGAACTAAAAACTTGTCCTGTTCATTTTGCAGGTTCTATTGCTTATTTTGCACAAGAAGAAATTGAAGACGTAGCAAAAGAATTAGGATTTAAAGTTGGTAATTTTAAAAGACGACCAATAGAAGGTTTAGTTGAGTACCATATTAACAATTTGTAATTTTTGTAATTATAGGGGTATAGTTTTTGCAATAAATTTGAAAAGACTATTGTAAAACTTATAATTTGGTTATATCTTTGTCGTAATTAAAACGTAAAAAAAATATCACAATGTTCGATTTTGATCAGTATTTAGGATTTTTAGCATTTTTATCTATATTAACTCTTGGGTTTTGGTTAATGATTTTTCTTTTAACTTTTGTAATTCCATATTGGGTAGTTGGTTCTGCAATGGAGCGTTTTAATGAAATTAGAGAAGAAAGAAAAGCAAAGCGTTTAAGCGAGACACATTAAGCACTACTTTTAACAATATATTATAGTAAAGAGCACAATTTGTGCTCTTTTTTTGTCTGTTAATTTTAAATAACTAATCTATTACCAAAATAGTTTTAAAATATTGTATAACTAATTTGAATTAGTTTTTGTTCAGATGAAATAGAAAATATAAGCATAGCATTTGCTACAATTTCATTTTATATTGAACTATGAATAAAAAAGAAACATAATGTTTAAAATCGTTTCTTTGCTATAACAACTTTATTTTCATTATAAGCGCGCCAAGTATTTACTTGCTTGCCTTTTCGATATCTACCAGTCATTTTTAAATTACCATTTGGGTAATAGGCTTTATACGTTCCATTTAAAACACCATTTTTTAACCCTACACTAAAATCAATGCTACCGTTATTGCGTTTTTTTGTATAAATTTTTGCAGTTAAATCTGTCGGAAAAATTTCGGGAATATCAAATAGTGTTGCTTCATTAAGTGTGGCTTTGTTGTTTTTGGTTTCAATTTTAGAGTTAACCACAGCAGTTTTAATAGGTTTTAAATCTTTTATAGGCGCAAATTCTACAGCTAAGTTAGTTTCAAAAAAATAATCTTCTGGTGAGAGTTGTAATCCTATTTGCTTAAAACAAGTGATATAGTTTTTGTTTGAAGACAGCTGTTGCTTTGTTTTAAAGTCTGCAAAATTAAAAAGAGTAGAGTAGAGTTGAGGTGTGTTTATGTAAGTAAAAACACTACATTTATTATCGAGTTTCTTATTAAAATCCTTAAAATTTTCACTGTTAGCTAATGTGGTTCCATCTCTATAATTATTAATAATATTTTTTAGAGTATTGGGTGTATTGCTAAAAATAACATAATCATCTATAATTGTGTAGTAAGGCTTGTCAATAGCGTTAAACATATTGCCAATAAAGGCTTTAAAAAAGCCTTTTACAGATAAAAAATTTATAGTGAAACCTTTATAATCTATGGCTTTAAATTTTACGGGGCTTTTTTTTCGTATTTGCTCGCTTATAAAATTTAATTGTGTTTTTGCTTGTTCTGCAGACTTAGATTTCAAAACTATTGCTATATCATTTTCAGTCTTACTTATGTTAGACGGTATTTGAAATAAAGCCATTTCATTATCTATCCAATTTATAACGTTGGTTTTAAAATTTATTTTCAGATAATTTTCTACACGTACTTTACGATCTAAAAACAATTTGAATTCGTCAATATTTTCTTTTTGAATACTTTCAAAATTATCATAGAAAGTTTCAAAACTTTCAAAGGCAAAATGGGTATAGCTTGCGGTATTTTTGGGAGCAATTTTAGAGAGGCTTCTTGTTCCTTTTCCAGATTTAAGAAATGCTTTTATGTATGGGGACGCAGTGGGTTTTGATGCTGTTAACCCATTGGCAAAAATGTTATTACCATCTATATTAAAACTAAAGCCGCTAAAATCAAAATCTGTACTGAGCAGCGATGTAATGCTGTTTTGGCTAGTGCTATACAGTTTTATAAAATCAGTAATATAATTGTGTTGCAGGTATAAGTTAAACATACCCGTATAACCAACTTCCTTTTTTATATCAATAAAGTTTAAATTTCTGCCAATAGTAGGTTCTAAATATTCGTCAATGGATTGCTCTAAGATTGTATGCAAACGATGCTATCATTTGGCTTTTTATAAAACTATTATAAATATTTTCTCTACTTTCTTTATTATAAACCTCAGTAATTTTATGGTTATGATAATTGCGTTTGCTTACTTTAAAGCCATCACTAACCAACGCATTAATATTGTTTTTTATAATATTAAGTTTTGCTATTTTTTGTAAATCTATAATGTATAAAAAACTGTATTTTTTTGGTGCATATATATGCGCAGAAAC
>JBMYXP010000058.1:0-12979 GCA_049608525.1 Winogradskyella sp. | reverse complement strand
TAATTGTTTTTTGCATAACTCAGCATTAAATCAACAAATGGTTTTATTTCTTTTGGAGGAATGGTGTGGTCAAAACCTTTGGTTTCAATAGTTTTGTCTTCTTTTGTAATAAATAAATTACCAAAAGGTCTTTTGTCATAATCACGCTCATGGGTTGGCCCTATTAAATTTTTAAAGTTAACTAAATCTATTGCGTTAAATGATTTGGCAAGTGCGCTCCATTGTTGTTTAGTTAATAGAATTTCATTTGCTTTACCATTTCTAGTTTTAATAACAAAAAATTTTTTGTTTTCAATTTTTACTGCAAAATAGTAGCCTCTGGTTTCTGCTACATATTTAACGTTTAGGTGTTCTAAATCTTTAAATTCAGTACATCCTTTCGCTATAAATAGGGTAATTATTATTGTAAAAAGTTTCATGACAAAAATAATTTTAAGCTGTTGTAATATTGGTGATTAGTTAAATAAAATAAGGCTACTTTAAAAGTAGCCTTATTTTTTGTAAGTAAGTTTTATTTTCGTATAATTTTTTTAGTTATGGTATTGTCTTCAGATGTAATTCTTAAAAAATACATTGCAGGCGGTAAATGCTTAATGTCTAAGCTTATGTTATTTTGGTTGTATTTTTTATTAAATAACGTTTGCCCTTTAATGTTAATTACGGATACCTCAGAAATAGTTTTATCATTTTTAATATTAACAATGCCCAAACTAGGATTTGGTGATATGTTAATTTTGGCATCTGTAACATCAATTATGCTCATTGTAGGATTTATTACAACTATATAATCTTCTACTTCGCCATATTGTAACTGACCACAAGGTGATGTGCTGCTAGCTTGTGAATCTCCAATTACACGCATTCTTAACGGTGTATCTACGGTAACACCAGTTGGCGGTATTGCAAAGTTAAAGGTGTTTGTTGTGTTAGTAGTTATAGTTTGGTTCGTTACAATTAACTCTCCAGTTGTAAAAGCACCATCATTATTGTAATCTATCCAAGCCGAGTAAACACCTGGGTTTGGGCCTCCATTTTTTAATTTTAAGGTTTGAGGATTGTTTGCAACAATTAAGTCTGTTGTAAAAGCTGAAGTTAAACAAGCACTAGTTGTATAATCGTAATATGCTTTGTTAGAATTATTTAGGTTGCTTGCAGAACTTGTATTTTTAATAGTGCCTATTTCAACTAATGTCATTCCAAATTGAAAATTACCAGAGTTTACACTAGTGTTTTGAGGTGTACAAGTGTTAGCGGCTACAGTTGCTGGTACAGATCCTGGTAATGCAGTACCACCAAGAGATTTTGTTAAATTCTCTCTAGATGCTAAAAACATAGCAACTGCTCGGTCTTTTTGCCCAGCAGTAAAAAGCCTACTAGAGCTTGTGTAGTTCATTACATTATATTGTACATTGTTCCAGCCAGCAGCATCACAAGGGTTTGGGTCTGAGTTTGTAGGTAATGGATTAACACCAAGTAAACTTTTGGTAGATGGAGTGTCACAAACTTTATCATTATCTACTGCACAACCACTAGAAACAGTTGGGCATGCTGTAGTAGTACCAGTTTTAAAAGGATGGTCTAATCCCATAGAATGTGCAAACTCGTGCGGTAGTGTTGTAGGGTCATTTGTGTTTGTTACTACAGACGCTTTCATAAACGTATCGTAAGAATTATCTGGGTTCGTTGGAAAACTAGCATAACCTTGTAAACCAGCAGGTTGACTTATTGGTGTAGAATCAAAAGTGTTAACTACATATATATTATAGTAAACTTGCGGATCCCAACGCGATAAATTTCTTAACTGATTGGCGGTAACACCATCAGAATTATTAGAGTTTAGCCCTTTTGTAGTGTATTGAGAATAGGTACTTGTTACATTTATTTGATTAATGCCTGTGGTTGCCGTACAAGAAGGGCTACGTTTTGCTAAAACTAGCTTAAAAGGAATTACAGTACCACCGTTAGCTTCTGTAAGCCAGTCGCCACCATAAGTTGTATTGTAAAATTTATTACAATTTTCTATCCAAGTCATTATTTCAGCATCTGTTTTTAAAGGAGTAGTGCCATCATTCATTAAATGAACAACAACAGGAATTTCATAAACAGTTGTAGAGGTTACATTTTTTTGAGTTAAAAATTCTTGAACACCAGTGTTTAGTAATTCTAATTCAACTTTGTCGTGTGCTATTTTAGCGTCTGGGTTCTGGCTATAAAAATCATCTTGATGTTTAGTGAACCCACATTTTTCTTGTGCAACGACTATTGTTGCTTGAAACAATAATGCTGCGATTAGTAGTTTTAATTTCATAAGTTATTAGTTTAGGTAGGGTTAAATAAATGTTAAATTCAAATATAACTAAAATAATACTAATGTGGTTTTTGTCTGCTCTATTAAATTATGTTTTTTGTTAAAACGTTACTACCTCAATTTAGGGAAATTTGTTGGGTTAGCTTCGTGCATTACTTCATAGATGGCTTCAAACACATCATCGGTAGATGGTTTAGAGAAATAATCACCATCACTTCCGTAGGCTGGTCTATGTGGCTTTGCAGCTAACGTTTTTGGTTGGCTGTCTAGGTATTGATACGCGTTTTGGTCGTTTATAATTTGATCTAAAATATAAGCAGAAGCTCCACCTTTAACATCTTCATCTATAACCATTACACGATTTGTTTTGGCTATACTTTTAGCAATATCGTGGTTTATATCAAAAGGTAATAAAGACTGTACATCAATGATTTCGGCATTTATGCCAACTTCTAGTAATTCTTTTGCAGCTTGTTCTACAATTCGTAAAGTAGAACCATAAGAAACTAAGGTAATATCGGTACCTGTTTTTATAGTTTCTACAACACCAATTGGGGTTTTAAATTTACCAATATTATTTGGTAGTTTTTCTTTAAGTCTATATCCATTTAAACATTCTACAACTAATGCAGGCTCGTCACTACTTAATAAAGTATTGTAAAAACCAGCAGCTTTAGTCATGTTTCTAGGTACTAAAACATGAATACCTCTTATAAGATTAAGCACTCCGCCCATTTGTGAGCCAGAATGCCAAATGCCTTCTAAACGATGCCCACGTGTTCTTACAATTAACGGTGCTTTTTGTCTGCCTTTTGTTCGGTATTGTAGCGTTGCTAAATCGTCGCTCATTATTTGCAGGGCATACAATATGTAATCTAAATACTGAATTTCTGCAATTGGTCTTAAACCTCGCATAGCCATTCCAATACCTTGGCCAATAATAGTTGCTTCTCTAATACCAGTATCTGCAACTCTGGGTTCTCCAAATTTTTCTTGTAAACCTTCTAATCCTTGGTTAACATCGCCGATATGCCCGGCATCTTCGCCAAAAATTAAAGCTTCTGGGTAATGAGTAAAAATGGCATCAAAATTTTCTCTCAATACAACACGTCCGTCAACATCTTTTGCGTCTGTATTGTAAGTTGGTACTATTTCAGTTTGGTTTATAGCTTTAAGGTGCGATGTACTGTGTAAATGCGAACTGTATTTTGGTTGAATTTTTTCAAAGTATGAATTTATCCAATTTTGAAGCTGTGTTTTTTCAATAGAATTTTCTGAAATTACATAACGCAATGCTTTTCGAGCTGTAGATAGAGTATCCTTACGAAAAGGTTCTTCAATAGCAACCAAATCATTTTTTAATTTTGAAATAAAAGCCTTGTTTGCGCTCGTTGTTGCTAGCTTTTCTAACACATCTGTAAGTTCTTGTTTTTCCGATAGTATAGGGTTTAAGTATTTAGCCCAAGCTGCTTTTTTACCATCTCTAACTTCTTTTTTTATGCTTTTTTCTAACGTAATTAACTCATCGTCTGTAGAAATATTATTTTCAATAATCCATTTACGGAATTGGGTGTTGCAATCGTATGCCGTTTCCCAAGTTAATCGTGCTTCATTTTTATAACGCTCATGAGAACCCGAGGTAGAATGTCCTTGTGGTTGTGTTAACTCTTGTACGTGTATCATTACGGGTACATGCGCTTTACGAGATACTTTTGCAGCACGTTGGTAGGTGTCAACTAACGCTGTGTAATCCCAACCGTTTACTCTAAAAATTTCGTAACCGTTACTGTCTTTATTACGTTGAAACCCTTTTAAGATTTCAGAAATATTTTCTTTTGTGGTTTGGTGTTTTGCATGTACAGAAATACCATATTCGTCGTCCCAAATACTTATAACCATTGGGACTTGTAAAACACCAGCAGCGTTAATGGTTTCAAAAAATAAACCTTCGCTTGTACTTGCGTTACCAATAGTTCCCCAAGCTATTTCGTTACCATTTTTAGAAAAATTTGAAGTATCTATACCATCTATATTTCGGTAAGCTTTAGAGGCTTGTGCTAAACCCAATAACCGTGGCATTTGCCCAGCAGTTGGTGATATATCTGAGCTTGAATTTTTTTGCTCAGTAAGATTTTTCCATTGCCCATTTTCGTCTAAGCTATGTGTAGCAAAATGACCTCCCATTTGGCGACCTGCCGACATTGGCTCATCTTTTAAATTTGTATTGGCATATAAACCTGAAAAAAACTGCTCTATGGTAAGTTGCCCAATAGCCATCATAAAGGTTTGGTCTCGGTAGTACCCAGATCTAAAATCGCCATTTTTAAAAGCTTTTGCCCATGCAATTTGGGGCACTTCTTTACCGTCTCCAAAAATACCAAACTTAGCCTTGCCTGTTAAAACCTCTCTTCGCCCAAGCAGACTGCATTCTCTGCTTGTTACTACAAGTTTGTAATCATTTAAAACCTCGGTTTTAAAATCTTTAAATGATAGTTTTGTTTTGGTATTTGGTTTTGTGTTCATGGCATAAAATTAAGTGCTGCTAAATTACAGAATTCTTAAATTTTATACAAGAGTAGTAAATGTTATAATTTTAAATTATTCTTAATTAAAGAATCTTTTAAAAGAGAATACTTTAAATAAAATGGTTTTTTTAACTTTTTAGTACGAATTTGTTAATACCATTTGCGTCTAAACAACCCTAAAAGCACCTGCGGATCTACAGAAATAATAAAGCGTATGCGCTCTGCGTAATTTGGTTGTGCAATTTCCCAACCTAAGTTAGAGTAAACAGGAAAATAAAGCTCAAGGTAATCTTCTACAAGGTTTAGTCTTATGCCCGAGTCATAAACAAACTTTGCGCTACTAAATTTATTTTTTACCAAACCAACATCTCCATACGCTTGTATATACCTCCAAATTGAGGTGCTAAAATTTGCTGTGCTTATCCATTGGTTTGCATAAGGTGTTTCTAGCTGAGATTTAAAACCACCTTCTGTAATAATAATTTGTTGGCTAAATAAGCCTGCGTTTTCTGATCGGCCTAGATAACTTAAATCGAATAAATAATCTGTTGGTCGGTCTAATGCAAAACTAAAATAGTTTGAATTTAAATCGGTGTTGTTTTCTAAAAATACCCCTGTAAAAAACCTGAAATTAATATTTCTATTTTGCTTTGTTAGTTTTCTAAATTCATAACTAAGCGAAAGCTTGCTAAATTTATTTGCTAACTGAAAATCGGTTGAGAAATTAGAGTAGTTTATAACTCCGGGCTTAGAACTTGTGTATCTTAAATTAAAAACTCCATAATCGGGTTCATTGACTTCTATAATTGCGTCGTTCCCAATTGCTCTACTAATGCTAACATATCTTGCTGTAATTTTATTAATTTCATTAGATCTTAAATTAGATTTGTCTCTAAACAAAAAAGAGACAGAAGGCCGTATTTTTGTAAAATAAGAGTCTTGTGCAAAAGACTGGTAAGCAGTAGATATGCCGTAAGTAATATTAAAGAGGGCTTTGTTTTCTATATTGTGCGTATAAAATACACCTAGGCCGCCAGTAAGAGATTTTGATTTTGTAGCATATTGTGGCGATAATTTATAGTTTAATTTTTTTCTTAAAATGGTTTTATTATAAATTTTTGTACCCAAAGTTATACCATCATAGATGTTGTTAAATTGTACCAATGGCATTAAAAAAATTTGATTGTAATGCGGATCTTCAATATCCTTAAAAAGTCTAAGTTGTAAAGGTTTGTTGTTTAAAAAAGAGCCATCAATAGCTTTGTAATTATCGCGTTGGTTAAACTCTGGGATTACAGTGTTATAATCTAATGCAAGTTTGTTACTTCCATCTTTTGCTAACTGTATAGTTTTTGTACCAGCTATATGTTCTACCCAAACTTTATCTATTACAGTATCATTACGTAGTTTGTATAATGAAATAGGCATTTTGCTAGTCGTTTTATTCTTTAACGTTACTGTAATAGTATCGTTGTGGGTTGCAACAGATTTAATTTTAAAATCAATTTTTTTTCGTGAATTTATATAATCTGAAAAAAACCAATCGACATTTTTGGAAGTTTTAGATGTGATAAAATGTTTAAAGTGTTTTGTAGTTGTGGTTTTAAGCTGATTGGTTTGAGCAAACTCGGTTAAAAGTTCGCTTAAGTTAATATCGTCTGCAAATTTATCGAGATAATTTAAGCCCATGCCAGCCTTGTATTTTCCTGCAATGTTTGCATTAAATTTGGTCAGCAAATCTTTAGATGTCGTAAGTGCTTGGTCTTTGTTTTTTCGGGCAATTTCCATAGCATACAAAAAATATTGATAATTAAAGTCTAAGTCTGAAGCATGAAAAGCCCTAACACCCCAAACCTTAGCTAACGACCCTAAAAGTTTCATGTCTGGGTAATACGTATCTACATATTTCATTAAAAAATAAATCTGAATACCCTCACTGAGCCAATGTTCTTTTCTGGGATTCATTAACAGCGTGTTATCCAAATATTTTTTAATTGCCGTTTTTAGTAATTTTAATTCATATTGAAAATCGTCTGGAAATGGTCGAAAAAAATCGGGCAATTGGTTAAGCCCATACAGAGGGTTTTTATTATAATCTGCACTGGTAACTAGTAACTGATTATGCGGATATTTACCAAAATTTTTCGTTAAAAACTGCGTAATTTTATCTGTAATTAAAACCCTACCAACGTCTGATAATTCTTTTTTTGGAATGTTAGAAATTACAGTAAAATCATCGGTTTGTATAACACTATAATTTGCAGATTTTTTTAGCGATAAATAGGTGTCCACTCTATTAGTACCATACAACTTGGTTTGAAGCATTTTTTTACCGTTCAAAAAAACGGACTCCATCTGGTCTAACTCTGATATAATTTTATAATTTGAAGGATACGCAATAGTAATAGTAACATTTGTTTTGGGTACAAAGAGATCGTCTAAATTTTTGTTACTGTAATAGTTCCATTTACCATCGTAATGCGTTGGGGTGATATACCAATATTTAAGCTGAAAATCTTTTGTGTCTGTAACACCATAACCAGTAAAGGTAGCATTTGGTATTTTTAATAGATACTTTAATGTAATGGTGTAAGAATCGCCAGGTTTTAATGGGGTTTTTAAATTTACTTTTAAAATATCTGGGTGTGCTTTTAAGTAACTAAACTCTAATTTATTTGCACCTTCTTTTATTAAATTTATCTTAGTAAAACCACGTTGCTCATCTTTTGCGAGATGAAACTTAGTACTAAATTCATCTTCAAAACGCTTGGCTAATGGTGTAGATTTATTAGAGTAACTGTTATTCCAGTCATTTAAATATATGTTTTGCCAAGTAGTATTAGAATTATTTTTATAAACTATAGTTTGGCTTATGCTTATGGTTTTAGTTTCTATATCTAAAACGGCATTAACATCTATTTTATCTTGGGCAAATACAGCCAAGCAGAATAGTGTAAGCATATATAAAATATAGTATTTCTTAATCAATAGATGGGTTTTATAAGAGTTTGGTATTAATAAATTTATTGGTTTTTTTTAGAAATTAGGAGAAAAGCCAGATTCTTTATAAAATGCATTAAGTATATCTATAACCGCTTCGCTAGTATCTACCAGATGAATTAAATCTAAATCTTTTGCGCTAATATTTCCTGCTTCTAAAAGTGTATTTTTAACCCAATCCATTAAACCGCCCCAAAATTCTGTACCAACTAAAATAATAGGGAATTTTTCTATTTTATGCGTTTGTATAAGTGTTATGGCTTCAAATAATTCGTCTAAAGTACCAAAACCACCAGGCATAACTACAAAACCTTGTGAGTATTTTACAAACATTACTTTACGCACAAAAAAGTAATCGAAATCTAAACTTTTATCATTGTCTATATACGGGTTGTCGTGCTGCTCAAAAGGTAAATCTATATTTAAGCCAACAGAAGTGCCTCCAGCAATATGCGCTCCTTTATTACCAGCTTCCATAATACCAGGACCACCGCCTGTAATTACTCCATAACCGTGATCTACTATTTTTTGAGCAACTTCTACCGATAATTTATAGTATTTATGATCTGGTTTTGTACGTGCCGAGCCAAATATAGACACACAGGGTCCAATTTTACTTAGCTTTTCGTAACCATTAACAAACTCTCCCATTATTTTAAAAATTGCCCAAGAGTCGTTTGTTTTTATTTCATTCCAACCTTTATGTTTACTTTCTTTTCTCATAGTTTCAGTTTTTAGTATTAATGCTTACAGTTGCAATATACTTATCTAATTCAATTCTTTTTTTAAAAATTTAGCGGTATAGCTTTTTTTGTTTTTTACAATTTGCTCTGGTGTGCCTTTGGCTACGACTTCTCCGCCACCTTTGCCGCCTTCGTAACCAATATCTATAATATAGTCAACGGTTTTTATGACGTCTAAATTGTGTTCTATAATTAAAACCGTATTCCCTTTGTCTGCTAATTTGTTGAGTACTTTCATTAATACGCTAATGTCTTCAAAATGTAAACCTGTTGTGGGTTCGTCTAAAATATAAAACGTATTACCTGTATCGCGTTTACTGAGCTCTGTTGCTAATTTTATACGTTGTGCTTCTCCACCCGATAGCGTAGTGCTTTGTTGCCCAAGCGTAATGTAACCCAAACCAACATCTTTTATTGTTTTTAGTTTTCGGTGAATTTTAGGAATATGCTCAAAGAAACCAACAGCATCTTCAATCGTCATATTTAACACATCGCTAATAGATTTTCCTTTGTATCTAATTTCTAATGTTTCTCTATTAAAACGTTTGCCTTGGCAGGTTTCACATTCTACATAAACATCTGGTAAAAAGTTCATTTCTATAACTCGCAATCCGCCACCTTGGCAGGTTTCGCAACGGCCGCCTTTAACATTAAAACTAAAACGACCAGGTTTGTAACCACGTATTAGCGCTTCTGGGATTTTAGAAAATAAGCTGCGTATTTCATCAAACGTTTTGGTGTAAGTTGCTGGGTTACTTCGTGGTGTTCTGCCAATAGGAGATTGGTTAATATCAATAACCTTATCTATATGTTCTAAGCCTTTTATGCTTTTGTAAGGTTTTGGTTTTTTTACTCCGTTAAAATAATATGCATTAAGAATTGGGTATAACGTTTCGTTAATTAAAGTAGATTTTCCACTACCAGAAACACCAGTAATACCAATCATTTTGCCTAGCGGAAGTTCAATATTAACATTTTTTAAGTTATTACCAGTACAGCCTTTTAGTATTAATTTTTTGCCGTTGCCTTTTCTTCGGGTTTTGGGGATTTCAATTTCTTTTTTACCATTAAGGTAATCTGCGGTTAAGGTGTGCTGATTTAGTAAGTCTTTTGGTGTGCCTTCACTAATAATTTTTCCCCCATGTTTGCCAGCAAAAGGTCCAATATCTATAACATAATCGGCACGCTCTATCATGTCTTTATCATGTTCTACAACAATAACCGAGTTGCCAACGTCTCTAAGCGATACTAAAGAGTTAATTAGTTTTTCGTTATCGCGTTGGTGCAGACCAATACTGGGTTCGTCTAAAATGTAAAGCACACCAACCAATTGCGAACCAATTTGTGTGGCTAAGCGAATACGTTGTGCCTCGCCACCAGAAAGTGTTTTTGATCCTCTGTTGAGCGATAAATAGGTTAGTCCTACATCTAATAAAAATTGAACACGGGCTTTTATTTCTTTTATAATTTCTTCCGAAATTTTTATTTGTTTTTTTGAAATGCGGTTTGTTAACCCTTTTAACCAGTCATTGAGTTCTACAATGTCCATTTTTACCAAATCGCCAATACTTTTGCCATCTACTTTAAAGTACAATGCTTCTTTTTTTAAGCGCGAACCCTTACAAGCGGTACACTCTACTTTATCCATATAGTCTTTTGCCCAGCGGACTAACGTTGTAGAATCTGAGTTGTATTGGCTATTAATAAAATTGGCAACACCTTCAAAATCTATATCATAATCTCTGGTAACACCTAGTAATTTACTTTCTACAGCAAATTTATCTTTGCCGCCATATAAAATGACGTTTTTTGCTTCTTCAGGTAGTGTTGACCAAGCATCGTTCAACGAAAAATTAAAACGTTGTGCAATGGTTTCAAACTGTTTAAAAATCCAACTTTTTTTTTGTGGCCCATGCGGTGCTAAAGCTCCGTTTTTTATAGATAACGATTCGTCTGGTACTAGTTTTTTTTCATTAACGACGTATAGTTCTCCAATACCATTACAGCTAGGACATGCTCCTTTTGGTGAGTTAAATGAAAAGTTATTGGGTTCGGGGTTTGGGTAAGAGATACCAGATGATGGGCACATTAAATTTCTGCTAAAATAACGCACCTCGTTAGTATCTTGGTCTATAACTAAAAGTACATCTTCGCCATGATACATTGCGGTGTTAATAGATTCCATTAAGCGTTTTTCATTGTCTTTGGCATCGTCAATTTTTAGACGGTCTATAACAATTTCAATATCGTGGGTTTTGTAACGGTCTAGTTTCATGCCTTTTTCTAGGTCAACTATGTTGCCGTCGGTTCTTACTTTTACAAACCCTTGTTTGGCAATTTGTTCAAACAAGTCTCTGTAATGGCCTTTTCGAGATCTAATAACTGGAGATAGTATATTAATACGTTTGCCTTTGTAAGATTTTAATATTAAATTTTTTATTTGCTCATCATTATAACTCACCATTTTTTCGCCAGTTTCATAGCTGTAAGCATCCGCTGCTCGGGCAAATAAAAGTCGTAAAAAGTCATAAATTTCTGTAATTGTACCAACTGTAGAGCGAGGAGATTTGCTAGTTGTTTTTTGCTCAATAGCAATAACAGGAGATAAGCCATCAATTTTATCTACATCTGGTCGCTCTAAACTGCCTAAAAACTGACGTGCATAAGCAGAAAATGTTTCGATATAACGACGTTGGCCTTCTGCATAAATGGTATCGAATGCTAATGACGATTTGCCACTGCCCGAAAGCCCAGTGATAACCACTAATTTTTCTCTAGGTATGGTAACGTCAATATTTTTTAGGTTGTGCACGCGTGCGCCTTTTACTTCAATAACATCATTAGACTTTGTCATAACAAATTTAATACAGAATGGGTATTAATAAAGTTGCAAAGGTACAATTTTAGTTGTTATTTTTTTTTGAAAGGCAATGACTAAAACTAAGGCTTTATATTTTTATTTGAAGTTTTGTTTTATTGGAAGTTGGTGTTTAATTTGGTGGGTAAAATGGTTGTGGTTTTTGTGGTTGCGCTTATCGGTCTTGTATATGGTTTGTTGCGTGGTTTAAGCACTAAAGTTAGCAAATAAAAACCGAATAGAAAATCCGAGAGGATTTTCGTAAGTAGGCTAGAACTAGCAATAAATTATATACGGTGTTGTGCATAGTGCTTTTCACGTTCAGCTTGGTTTTCCGATGTTTGTTATTTAGTTCAAATGTGAGCGTTGGCAAGACATACTCTTTTACAGTTTTGGTGAAGCTTGGATGATGCGACTGTAAATGTGTATGGCTTAAACGTTGGCAATTTCGTGTAACTATTTTAATTCTATAACTAAATCCATCGTCTTACTTTTTTAGCGTATGCTATATATTCATTTCCGAATTCACGCTTTAAAAACTCCTCTTCTAATCTAATTTGTGTATTCACGCTTAATGTAGATAATGAGACTATTAGCAAAGTAAACGCATTTGGAATGACAAGGAATAATCCAATATTGGCAATCATAATTCCGAGAAATATTGGGTTTCTTGAAATTGAAAAAACACCTTTTGTTACCAATTCAGTTTTGTTCTTTTCGTCAATTCCAATTCTCCAAGAATTTGCCATTTGGCTTTGAGAAATCCAAACTACGATTAGAGATAACAGTAAAAGAACCCAACCCATTTTTTGTAAAGTTGGGTTTTCTAAATACCAAAATGGAAGTAAATACTCATACCAATTATTTTTAAAAGCATAGATTCCAACTACAATTAATTCAAGGAATGAAATTGCTTTGAAAACCTTGCCATTAAAACCGTGAGCATCGTCTGTTTTTTTAAATGTCAACGGATTTATTCCTGTCTTTTTCCAAAGCAATACAGACCTTAATACAAAAACCAATAAAAAATACAATATGATATAAGCGAATAATAACATAATTTCTAATTTGATGTAAAAATGCTTTAAAAAGCAATGCAATGGAAGTGCATTTATTGTCCGCTACACTTATCGCAAATACCTTTTACAACCAAGTTTGCATTTTCTGAAACAAAACCATCAGGCACTTTTATTTGAGGAATTTTATGCTCTGTTAAACAAACAGTTTCGTTGCAATTATTGCAATGGAAATGTAAATGTAAATCAGTTTCAATCTCACAATTACACCCTTTTTCACAAAGTGCATATTTGGTAATTCCTGTTCCGTCGTCTATTTGGTGTACGATTGCTTTTTCTTCAAATGTCTTTATTGTTCTGTACAAAGTTGTTCTATCTGCTTTTTCGAAAGCATTTTCAATATCGCTCAATGTAACAGCAACTTGTTTTTCGGCAAGAAACTTATAAATTAATAATCGCATTGCTGTAACTCGAATATGTTTTGAGTCTAAAAATTGTTCTATTTTTTGCATAATTTTTTAATGTTCTTC
>JBMYXP010000057.1:0-13018 GCA_049608525.1 Winogradskyella sp. | reverse complement strand
TTGCTAGCGTTGGTGCTGGTATGAATATTAACGCTATTGTTTATAGGCATTAATTAAAAAGATTTATTGTATATCGAAAACTAAATATGTACGAAAACAACTTTCCAAATAAACGCTTTAAAAATACACTTCAGTTTTTAAAACGTCATGTTAACACCTCAGAAACTATCTTAGATTTAGGGATTACAAATCCTTTTTCAGATATTATGCTTACAGAAGGTTATTCAGTTAAAAACACAAAGGGAGAAGATTTAGATGAGGATAAAACAACTATTGAAAATTCCTCAGCAAAAGTCGTTACTGCATTCGAAATTTTTGAACATTTATTATCACCTTACGAAGTTTTAAAGTCTATTAAAGCAGATAAACTAGTAGTTAGTATCCCTTTGAGGTTATGGTTTTCAACTGCATACAGAAGTAAAACAGATCTACGAGACCGGCATTACCATGAGTTTGAAGATTGGCAGTTAGATTGGTTGTTAGAAAAAACTGGTTGGCAGGTTAAAGACCGACAAAAATGGACGAACCCAGTTAAGAAAATTGGTTTTAGACCTTTGTTAAGATACTTTACACCACGATATTATATTGTATATGCCGAGAACTTAAAAAATTTTAAATCTTGAATCTTAAAATTCAAATAAGGTTACTTAGTTTTAGAATTTGATATTTCAATTTTTTAGATTTTAAATGAACTTCTACATCATAATTCCGGCACACAACGAAGTCAAGTATATTGCCAAAACCCTAGAGTCGCTTACAAAACAAACACTTCTTCCTAAAAAAGTGGTTGTTGTTAACGATAATTCTACAGATGGTACGCAATATATTGTTGAAGGTTTTGAGTCTAAATTTTCTTGGATATCACTTTTAAACTCAACCTCAACCTCCCAACATTTACCAGGTAGTAAAGTGATAGATGCCTTCTATAAAGGGTTTAAACAACTTGATGAGCATTATGACATTATCTGTAAATTTGATGCAGATATTATATTGCCAAACAATTATTTAGAAAAAATAGCTTCGCTTTTTAACAGCGATAAAACTATTGGTATTGCTGGCGGTTTAGCCTATATAAAAAAAGATCATACTTGGATTTACGAAAATGTAGCTAATAAAAACCATGTCCGTGGCCCTTTTAAAGCGTATAGAAAAGCTTGTTTTAAGCAAATTGGCGGTTTAAAACCCTCTATTGGCTGGGATACTGTTGATACTCTACTTGCAAAATATAATAACTGGCAAGTGGTTACCGACCAAACGCTGCACGTAAAACACTTAAAACCAACGGGTAAAACATATAATACAGCTGCAAAATATTTGCAAGGTGAAGCCTTATACAAAATGCGTTATGGTTTCTGTATTACTTTAATTTCTGCACTAAAACTAGCCTTAAAGAAAAGAAGTTTTTATGTATTTAAAAATTATATCATTGGTTACTTTCAAGCAAAATTTAATAGACTAGAATTTTTAGTTTCAAAAAAAGAAGGTAAATTTATTAGAGGTTTACGTTGGAGCGGTGTATTGGGAAAATTAATCCATAACAAACTCCAAAACACTACCAGTAGCTCCATTAGGAAAACTAATACCTAACAATGCAGAAATGGTGGGTGCAATATCTGGGATTACGGTTTTTGTATAAGTTTCTCCTTTTTTAATGCCTTTTCCAAAAAATAATAATGGCACATGCGTATCGTGGTTGAGACCACTACCGTGCGTAGAACCTGTTTTACTATAAGAAATATAATTTGGGGTTGGCACTAAAATAAGATCCCCAGAACGTTTTTGATTAAACCCATTTTGGAGTAATGCTTCAATGCCGCTAGTAAAATTAGTAGTAGTAGTCATGGTACGCGCAGCATATACTTTATCTACATGTTTGTAATTAATTAACTCATTTACCAAAATCTCACTAATTTTGTTACTACTAAAACCTAAACTATCTATCTTTTTTTTGTTTAAAAACAGCTGATTGTTACTTAGACTTTCAACTAAACCCTCTGTTTTAAATGTTTTTAAAAGAAATGTATTAAGTCTCGTTTTTGTAGCTTTGTTGTTTAAATAACCCGCAGGTATTTTAACACTTTTTAAATAATTTGGCACATCTACTGCACCGTGGTCTGCTGTTAAAAACACGGTATAGTCGCCTTTGCCAACAGTTGCGTCTAGGTAATTAAAAAACCGCTCTAAATCTTTATCTAAACGGAGATAAGTGTCTTGTATTTCTTTTGAGTTTACACCAAAATTATGACCTACATAATCCGTAGCCGAGAAACTTACCGTTAACACATCTGTAATGGCATCTTTACCTAATTGCTCTCCTTCTATTGCAGCCATTGCAAAATCTGCAGTTAAACTATTACCATAAGGTGTTGCTTTTAAGATATCAAAACCTTTGTTTTTTGCTTTCAACTTAGATAAATTATAAGGAAACGTTGCCGTTTCTTTGCCTTTAAACCCACCTTCAAACGTGTTTTCATCACTGCCGCTTTCGGTATAAGTTTCAATAGGGTATAAAGTGTTCCATACTTTTAAATACGATTCTGCCGCATTAGAATTATTAAAATTTGCTACCCATTTTGGTAATGTGTTCATATAAAATGTACTCGATATCCAAACACCTTCAGTTTTACCATGAAACCAATAGGCTGCATTTGCGGTATGCCCAGCTGGCAAAATGGCTCCTCTATCCTTTAATGAGATACCAATTGTTTTGCCTTTCATTTGTGTAAACAATCTGTTTTCGTCTCCAAAGGTTGTGGTTTGCATTCTGTGAGGTGACATTTTACCCGCTTTATGGGTTGTTCCTACAGACTCAAAAGTATCATCACCAGCACAATACACCATTTCTTTTGCGTGTTTATTATACCAATAATTAGCTATAATACCATGATATTTTGGTGTTGTCCCTGTATATACAGACGCATGCCCTGGACCAGTGTAGGTTGGCACATAATTAAAATGATTGTTTTTACAGTTAAAACCTTCATTAATCATTCGTTTAAATCCTCCATTGCCAAATTTAGAATTAAAACGGGTTAAATAATCGTAACGCATTTGATCTACCACTATGCCTACAATAAGTTTTGGCTTAGCGGTTGTTTTGGTTTTTGTAATTTCTGTACTTTTGTTTTGCTTAGTGTTTTGTGCTATTAAAGCATTACATGATAAAACAAGAATGAGTATTGGTAATAAACGTTTCATTTTTATTTGGATATAAATTCATTTCAAAAATACACATTTTGACACATCTTAATTTAAATTAACAGTAATAAACTAATCCTTTTTTATACTTTAGCAGTTATAATTTAAAGAATGACATACCTTCATAATATTGGGACTTACTTTATAATGATTAAAGATATTTTTCGCAAACCTACCAAATGGTCTGTAATGAAAACTTTAATACTTAAAGATATAGACGATTTAATTATTGGCGCATTGGGCATTGTTTCATTTATCGCCTTTTTTGTTGGTGGTGTTGTTGCCATACAAACATCTTTAAACATAGACAGTCCTTTAATCCCTAAGTATTTGGTTGGTTTTGCAACACGGCAATCTATTATTTTAGAATTTGCGCCCACATTTATTTCAATAATTATGGCAGGTAAAGTGGGCTCTTTCATAACCTCTAGCATAGGCACAATGCGTGTTACCGAACAAATTGATGCTTTAGAAGTTATGGGGATTAATGCAATAAATTATTTAGTTTTTCCAAAATTTATTGCTTTAGCACTGTATCCTTTTATAATTTCTATTGCCATGTTTCTTGGTATCCTTGGCGGATTAGCCGCTTGTGTTTATGGTGGTTACGGTACTTTAGAGGATTATATTGAAGGTGTTAGAACCGATTTTATAGTTTTTCACATGGTTTATGCCTTTATAAAAACCATGATTTTTGCTTTTATTTTAGCAACCATACCATCGTATTACGGCTATTTTATGAAAGGTGGAGCGCTAGAAGTTGGTAAAGCAAGTACAACCTCTTTTGTTTGGACAAGTGTGGTTATTATTTTACTTAACTTTTTACTAACAAGTTTATTATTAGGCTAATATGATAGAGGTTAAAAATTTACAAAAGTCGTTTGGTGATGCGCATATTTTAAAAGGGATTTCTACATCTTTTGAAAAAGGAAAAACCAACCTTATAATAGGTCAGAGTGGCTCTGGTAAAACCGTATTTTTAAAATGCCTACTTGGTTTGTTTGAATACGAAAAAGGGTCTATTTCTTATGACGGAAAAATTTTTAGCCAACTAAGTGCTGATGAAAAACGAGAACTCCGTGCAGATATAGGCATGGTGTTTCAAGGCAGTGCATTGTTTGATTCTATGACTATTGTAGAAAATGTAATGTTTCCGTTACGCATGTTTACTAAGCAGAGTAAAAGTGAAATGGAAGATCGTGCTAATATTGTTTTAAATCGTGTAAACTTGCCCGATGCACATTACAAAATGCCCAGCGAAGCATCTGGCGGTATGCAAAAACGTGTGGCTATTGCAAGAGCTATTGTTAATAATCCTAAATATTTATTTTGTGACGAGCCCAACTCTGGCTTAGACCCAAAAACAGCCATTGTTATTGATAATTTAATCCAAGAAATTACAGAAGAATTTAGTATTACCACGGTTATAAACTCTCACGACATGAACTCTGTTATGGAGATTGGTGAGAAAATTGTGTTCTTAAAAGATGGCTTAAAAGCTTGGGAAGGCTCTAAAAAAACCATTTTTAAAACGGATAATGAAATTGTTACTGATTTTGTGTATTCTTCTGAATTGTTTAAAAAAGTTAGAAAAATGTATATTGAAGAAAATCAATAAATTAACGTCTATTAATACTAATCTTTTCCGTTTTTAATTCTTGCTTTAACCATAACAATAATTCACTTTCTTTTACAGAAGCTAAACTATCATTTATTGTAGTTTTCCATTTTACACTTGCAATAGTTAACGTATCTACTTTTATAAAATCTTTAGACTCTAACATTTTACCATAAGCAAAATAATCTAAATCACTAAACCTTATTTTAGCATCTCTAGATAAAGTACTAAAAGGCACTTTATTTTCAGCCTCATTTTTAGAAGCTATAACGTTATTAAGGTTAGCAATATTAGTTTTTAGTGTTACAATTTGCTCTTGTAATCCGTTAATTACATTATCTTTCCTATCTAAATCTTCATAAGCTCTGTCCAAAGATCGCATTAAACGATCTGCACTCCTCGTTTTGTTAGCATTAATAATTAACTCAAAATCTTTAATGCTTTCGTATTTTAATTTATCGTTTTGTAGTGCAGATACCATTTCTTCGCTAATATCTCCATTAAAATGTAATCTAATAATTTTGGCATCGTAGTCTAAATCATTTTTCTTTCTTTGCAGCCAAAGGTTTTCATTGTTTTCTATGTTATTTTTCACAAAATTCTCGAAATCTCTTTTATAGGTACTTTCTTTTAAGACAGACAAAAACGTCCATATTGCAGGAATCATAACTATAATAGCAACCAACGTTGCCACTCTAGAAATACGTTTGCGCTTGGCTGAGTTAGCATACTTAAGCATAGGAAAACGCAAAATTTTTAACACCAAAAATGTTGCTAATGCTATAAAAATAGTATTAATGGTAAACAAATACATAGCACCACCAAAGTAGCTCCAGTTGCCTTCTGCCAACCCATAACCAGCGGTACACAACGGTGGCATTAAAGCTGTAGCAATTGCTACACCAAATATTACCGAGGCTATTGTTCCTTTTTTAGTACGTGCAATAATTAACGCCAAACCACCAAAAAATGCAATTAAAACATCTCTAATATCTGGTCTGGTTCGTCCTAAAAGCTCTGAGGTTTCTTGGCTCAGAGGAAATAACCAAAAGAATAAAAATGCAGTTAACAGACTTAGCACAATCATTGTTGCCAAATTTATTAACGATTTTTTTAAGGTGTCAATATCATTTATGGCAATAGATAATCCTACACCCAAAATTGGCCCCATTAATGGCGATATAAGCATGGCGCCAATAACAACCGCTGTAGAATTGGCATTTAAACCTATGGAAGCTACAAATATAGAGCATACCAAAATCCATGCAGTTGCTCCTTTAAACGAAATATCGGCTTTTATTGCAGAAATTGTAGCATCTCTATCGGTATCGTCTCTAAAGTCTAAGAGCTGTCTTAAAAATGTTTTTATACTTGCAAATAATCCTTTTGCATCATTTTTTACTGCTTCTTTTTTTTCTTCAACTGTGTTTTCTTGGTTAACCTCATTTGTAATTTGAGGATTTTCATCTTCAGAAAAATTGAATTTATTTTCGTTATTCATAATACTATACTAATTCTAAACTTGAAAATGCTAAATTTCAAACCCATTATGTTTTTTCAAACTTAAACGCATTTAACCATAATTTTCACCAAAATTAACTTTTACATTTTGAAGCACTTTTTTTATATCTTGCTCCTTAGTCTTTGGGTATATAAGCAATACGTCTTCTTTATCTACAATAATATAATCCTTTAAGCCATCTACTACAACCACTTTATTAGCCTTAGATCTTATCATATTACCTGTTGCATCTTCTAGCAATACTTTTGAATTAACCACTGCATTATTATTGTCATCTTTATCTAATTTATCATAAAGACTTCCCCAAGTACCTAAGTCATTCCAATCAAAAGTTGCAGGGATTACAAATACATTTTCACTCTTCTCCATTAATGCATAATCTACAGAAATATTTTCTGCTTTGCCATAATTATCTCTAATAAAATCGTCTTCAAATTCTGTATTATAGACATTAATACCACTTTCAAACAGTTGAAATAATTTGGGTTGATTGGTTTTAAACGCTTTTATAACCGTTTTTACACTCCACATAAAAATACCAGCATTCCATAAAAAATTACCTTGATTTATAAATGATTTTGCTGTTGCGTAATCTGGCTTTTCTCTAAACTGGTTAACGGATTTTATGTTAGTAGTTGCTGTTTTATTATATTCTATATAGCCATAACCTGTATTAGGAAATGTTGGTGTAATGCCCAATGTCATTAAAGCATCGTTAGATTGGCAATACTCAAAAGCGGTTATTACGTTGTTAGAAAATGCGTTTTCGTCTTCTATCCAATGATCGCTTGGTGCAACAATCATTACGGCATCTTCATTTTCTTTCTGAATTTTTAATGACGCATACAAAATACAAGGAGCTGTATTTCGCATTGCTGGCTCTAACACTACTTGGCGCTTTGTTACAGTTGGCAACTGCTCAAAAACCAAATCGCTATAACGTTCATTAGTTAATATAAATATATTTTCTTCGGGAATTAAATGGGCTAATCTGTTAAATGTTTTTTGAATAAGCGTATCTCCAGTACCCAGCATATCGTGAAACTGCTTTGGAAAATTTTGTGTACTCACTGGCCAAAAACGCGAGCCAACTCCACCTGCCATTAATATGGCATAATAATTTTTGTTTTTCATTTCAATAAGATTGACTATTTATGTTGTAGTAATTATACCAAGTATAATGTTTATGTTCTTAATTATCTAATTTCTGTTTTTAAGGGCATTAATTCTACCTCAGCATTTGGGTTAAACAAATATAATTTTCCTGTTTTAACTTCCATACACTCAAAACGTTTTCTTCTTTTAGTGCCTTTATTAAAAATTCTACCATTGTACAGCTTAAAATCTTTACCCAAAGGTACTTCAAATACATAAGTTTTGTTGTTAACTTCGTTAAATTGCTTTAAAGCTAAGGCTAATTGCGTATCTGTATCGCTAGACGCTTTTGGATTTTTAAAATGACGGGCCAAAAGTGGCAATAAAGCAGCCGGAAAAATATCTGGACTTAAAAAAGGGAGCATTAAATACTGAAACGTTTGTTTCCATTGCTTTCCATGTGGTTTAATTAACTTTCCATGAGTTCTATAAGCCTCAAAATGTGCAATTTCGTGCACTAAAGTTATTAAAAACTGATACCTGTTTAGTGTACAATTTATTGTAATTAAATGTTTACCGTTAGGCAATTGCCGGTAATCGCCATGTCTTGTTTTACGCTCGGTTTTAACCTTTACAATTAAGTTATCCTCATCTAACAATCGTTTTACTAGCGCATGAGACTTGGTAGGTATATGTTTAAAAATTTCTGCTTGCATTTACACAAAAATAACAGTTATCTTGCTATTAATGGTTAATTTTTGCATTTATTAAACGTTTGTTTTAAAACTTAAAAATCAGTTCTTTAACAACCCACCTTGGCTTAGACAGCAATTATAATTTAAAATGAGCTAAAAATAAAATGATTGTTTTTTTCTTTATTTGAATTACACAAAATAAAGCATAGTCTTAGTTACGGTTTCTTTTTTTTATGATAAAGAAAGAAAAAAGAACGGTTTATTCCGTTGGCTTTAAGTTGCAATTGGTTTAACTTCACATGTATTGCTATATTTGCAAACCATAAAATTAGTATGAAACAGGTATTATCATTTTTTTTTACATTTTTATTCTTTTTAAGTTACTCACAAAATATAACAGTAGATAGCCAAGCCTACACACCTCAACAACTTATAGAGGAAGTACTTATGGATAGTAATTGCATTAGCAATGTTACTGTTACCAATGCTGTTGGTGGTAATTTTAACAACGACCTTAGCTATGGGTATTTTGATGCAACAGGCACAACATTTCCGTTTCAAAGCGGTATTGTATTAAGTACAGGCAAATTAAGTAACACTGTTGGCCCAAACACAAGTTTGAGTGATGATAATGCACCAAATTGGGGTGGAGACAATGATTTAGAAATTATCCTAAACGAAACTAACACGCTAAATGCTACGATTTTAGAGTTTGAATTTTCGTCACCCGCAACTCAAGTTAGTTTTAGGTATTTATTTGCCTCAGAAGAATACCAAGAAAACAATGCTAGCAGCTGTCAATACTCAGATTTATTTGGTTTTTTAATTAAACCCATAACCGACACCCAATATCAAAATATTGCTTTAGTACCCAACACCAATACCCCTGTAAAAGTAACCACAGTAACGCCAGGAGTTATTGGCAGTTGTCCGCCCGAAAATGAACCTTATTTTGGCCAATATAATGGAACAAATTCTCCGATTAATTTTAATGGACAAACCGCTATTTTAACCGCTACGGCAAATATAACCCCAAATACAACATACCATGTAAAACTAGTTATTGCAGACGAGCATAATTACAGATACGATTCTGCAGTGTTTTTAGAAGCCAATAGTTTTCAGCTGTCAACAGATCTAGGTGCCAATAAATTAATCTCTACAAGCAATGCACTTTGCGAAGGAGAAACGCTTGTATTAAATATTAACGAGCCCAACGCTCAAAGCTACAATTGGTATAAAGATAATGTACTTGTACAATCGTGCACAGATTGCGAAACCTTTACAATAACAGAAGCTGGCACATATAATGTTGAAGTTGGTTTAAGTACAAATTGTGTATCTTATGGAGAAGTTGTTATTGAATATGCTCCGATTCCTGAGGTTCAAAATTTCACATTAACTGAATGCGACCTCAACCAAGACGGATTAACAATTTATAATTTATTTGATGCCGAAAACGACTTAACAAATAACGATACCAACTTAACCGTTTTTAACTTTTACTACACCCAAGCAGATGCTTTGGCGAATACAAACGCAATTACTAACCCAACTAGTTTTGAAAACACAATGCCATTACAAACTGTATTTGCTAGAGTGGTAAACTCCGCAAATTGTTTTGATATTGCTGAACTACAATTACAAACAACAAACAATACTTTAATTATACCAGATTTAGAAGCTTGTGATGGAGAAATAATTGATGGTATTGCGAGTTTTACTTTAAGTAATATTGAAGCTTCTATATTGAGCCAAATCCCAACCAACGCTGATTTCACATATTACGAAACAGAATTAGATGCGTTTAATGACACCAATGCACTACCAAATACCTACGAGAATAGCATTGTAAATTCGCAAACTATTTATGTAAAAGTTGAAAACAACAACCAATGTTTTAGCATCTCTACAGTAAATTTAATTGTGCTTTACACACCTATTTTAGAGCCAGATGAAACTTTTACGTACTGTTTAAATACGTTTCCAGAAACCATTACACTTTATGGCGGTGTACTCAACGATTTACCAAATAATTATTTATACCAATGGCTATTTAATGGCGCAACTACAAACACCACTACCACATTTAATACCATAAATGAAGCTGGCATCTATACTGTTATTGTAACCGACCCAAATGGTTGCTCTGCCAGTAGAACACTCACAGTTAATCCGTCTGAAACTGCAACCATAGAAACTATAAATGTACAAGGCACAGCCCCAAATAATGTTGTAACGATTACAGTTACAGGAGAAGGCGATTACGAGTTTGCCATAGATAATGCCAATGGACTTTACCAAGACAGCAATATATTTACTAATGTTACAAAAGGATTTCATACCGTTTTTGTGCGCAATAAAAATGAATGTGGCATCGTAGAAAAAGAATTTTCTGTATTAGGTTTTCCTAGGTTTTTTACACCAAACGGAGATTCCGCACATAAAACATGGCGCGTTTTTGGGAGCAATAATCAGTTTAATTTAATTGAAAGTATTAAAATATTTAACCGTTACGGAAAACTAATTACCACACAAAAAACAGCAACCACAGGTTGGGATGGCACACACAAAGGTAACGCTTTACCAAGTGACGATTATTGGTATGTTGTGCAATTTTTAAATGGCGAAACTTATACAGGTCATTTTGCGTTGCGACGTTGAAATCAGTTTTAAAACTTTCTAATCGGTCTGAAAATCAAAGTTTAATTTATTTGTATAGCTATACATTTTGTATCTTCATTTTATCTAAACAACATTAAGTTACCCTCAAAATAACAGTAAAAAATACGTTTCAAACAGTCTCAATAATTACATTATCGTAACTTTGTTTTATGCGTTTTAAAATAGAATCAGAATTTAAACCAACTGGCGATCAGCCACAAGCTATAAAAAAACTAGCCAAAGGTTTAGAAAACAAAGAAAAATACCAAACACTCTTAGGTGTTACAGGTTCTGGTAAAACCTTTACCGTTGCCAATGTTATAGAACACGTACAACGACCAACTTTGGTATTGGCACACAATAAAACTTTGGCTGCACAATTGTATTCAGAGTTTAAACAATTTTTTCCAGAAAATGCGGTAGAGTATTTTGTATCGTACTACGATTATTACCAACCCGAAGCTTACATACCTGTTTCTGGGGTTTATATAGAAAAAGATTTATCTATTAACGAGGAAATAGAAAAGATGCGTCTCAGCACAACCTCTTCTCTACTCTCTGGGCGTCGCGATGTTATTGTTATTGCCTCAGTATCGTGTTTATATGGTATTGGAAATCCTGTGGAATTTCAAAAAAATGTAATTACTATAACGCGCAACCAAGTAATTTCTCGCACCAAATTATTACATCAACTCGTTCAAAGTTTATATTCTCGTACAGAAGCCGACTTTAAAAATGGTAATTTTAGAATAAAAGGTGATACCGTAGATGTATTTCCTGGTTACGCAGACAACCCCTATCGCATTCATTTTTTTGGTGATGAAATTGAAGAAATTGAAGTTTTTGACAACCAAACCAATGAAATTATAGAGCGTTACGACAGGCTTAATATTTACCCAGCCAATATGTTTGTAACCTCGCCAGATGTGTTAAATAATGCCATAAAAGACATTCAAGATGATTTGGTAAAACAACACGATTATTTTAAAGACCTAGAAAAACATCTTGAAGCCAAACGACTAAAAGAACGCACAGAATTTGATTTAGAAATGATTCGCGAATTGGGCTATTGCTCGGGTATTGAAAATTATTCGCGCTACTTAGATGGCAGAGCACCTGGCACACGGCCATTCTGCCTGCTCGATTATTTCCCAGATGATTATTTAATGGTTGTAGATGAAAGCCACGTTACCATTTCGCAAGTGCATGCCATGTATGGCGGAGATAGAAGCCGAAAAGTAAACTTGGTAGATTACGGGTTTCGTTTACCAGCAGCAATGGATAACAGACCTTTAAAGTTTGAAGAGTTTGAAGCACTTCAAAATCAAGTGATCTACGTAAGTGCAACACCAGCAGATTACGAGTTGCAAAAAACAGATGGTGTTTTTGTGGAACAAGTAATTCGCCCAACGGGTTTATTAGATCCAATTATTGAAGTTAGACCAAGTCTCAACCAAATTGATAATTTAATTGAAGAAATTCAAAACCGAGTTGAAAAAGATGAGCGCACTTTAGTAACCACACTTACCAAACGTATGGCGGAAGAGTTAACCAAGTATTTAACACGTATTGCAATCCGCTGCCGTTACATACATAGCGATGTGGACACACTAGAGCGTGTAGAAATTATGCAAGATTTGCGTAAAGGTGTTTTTGATGTTTTAGTAGGTGTTAACTTACTTCGCGAAGGTTTAGATTTACCAGAAGTGTCTTTAGTTGCCATTTTAGATGCAGATAAAGAAGGGTTTCTACGCTCTAACAGATCATTAACACAAACTGTTGGTAGAGCTGCAAGAAACCTAAATGGAAAAGCTATTATGTATGCCGACAAAATAACCAAAAGCATGCAAAAAACAATTGATGAAACGGAGTATAGACGCGAAAAACAAATTGCTTACAACACCAAACATAACCTTATCCCAAAAGCTTTAAATAAAAGTTTAGACAGCGTGTTGTCTAAAAACTCGGTAAGCACTTATCGTACAGAGTTAGATGCAAAAATTGCTGCAGAACCCGAAAGCGAATACCTAACAAAACCTCAAATTGAGCAGAAAATTAGAGACAAACGCAAACTCATGGAACAAGCCGCCAAAGCCTTAGATTTTATGGAAGCCGCACGCTATAGAGATGAAATAACAACGTACCAATCTAAACTTGAAAAATTGAAGGGCTAGATGGTTAGATGGTTAGATGGTTAGATGGTTAGATGGTTAGATGGTTAGATGG
>JBMYXP010000056.1:0-13283 GCA_049608525.1 Winogradskyella sp. | reverse complement strand
CCTGCTGATTACAAATCAGCTGCTCTAGCCAGCTGAGCTACATCGGCTTTTTGCTTTATTTACCTTCAAATTTTGATTGTATAAAACAACGTTATTTCTAACAGACTGCAAATGTAATACATTATTTATGTATTCAAAACAATTTTTTAAAAAAATTTTAATTAATTGTGTGATCTTTGTTTTTCTTTTCTCTTTTTTAGTTGTCTTTCTAGTGATGCTACCGCCATATCGGTACCTTCTTCAAAAGACTTACACTGCTTTTTTACAATAAAACTGTCTCCTGGCACACTAAGTTTAGCTTCAAAAATTTTATTTTCTTTATTACTGGTGTTTTCTACTTTTAAATAAACATCGGACTGAATTATTTTATCGTAGTACATCTCTAACTTATCCATTCGTTTTTGAATAAAGTCTATTAATTTACTATCGGCAGTAAAATTTACGGATTGTGTGTTTACTTTCATGTATTATTTTTCTTTTGAAAATTAAGTTTATGTGTTTATTTTAAGTTTCTTGGGTGTGCTGTAGCATATACTTTTTTTAATTTGGCTATACTATTGTGTGTGTAAATTTGTGTAGCTGCTAAATTAGCATGCCCAAGTAGCTCTTTTACGGCATTTAAATCTGCGCCTTCATTTAACAGATGTGTAGCAAACGAATGCCTTAACACATGTGGACTACATTTTGCTTTTGTTGAAGCAACACTAAAGTATTTATTTATTACTCTATACACTAACTTTGTATAAATTTTAATACCCTTTTGGGTTAGAAATAGCGTTTCTTTATTTGTTATAATTGGCAAATCGTTGCGGTATTCTAAATATGTTTTTAAAGCTTTAATTGACGTATTTATTAAGGGAATGTAACGTTCTTTGTTTCGCTTACCTAAAACTTTTAGTTGTTTGTTACTAAAATCTACATCTGCTAATTTTAAATTTACCAACTCTATGCGCCTTATGCCTGTTGCATAAAATAGTTCTATAATTAAATGATCTCTAGCACTTTCAAAATCAATAATTTCTATAGAATTATTAAGGACGTCTTTTATTTCTTGTTTTGAAAAAGGCGCTTGTACGGTCCTTGCAACCTTTAATGCTTTATGCTGTTTTAAAGGATTAGTTTGTATGGTTTTAGTTTTTAATAAAAATTTAAAATACGTGTTTAAAGATGTGGTTTTTCTGTTAATTGTTCTATTTGAAATTTCTTTATTAACTAAGGTTACAATCCATTGTCGCACTTCGGAATAGCTTACCTGTGTTAAATCTTCGGTGTGATGCTGTGCTTTTAAAAAATATTGAAATGTTTCTAGATCGTTTATATAAGCATTAACGGTATGTATAGAATATTTTTTTTCTAGTAATAAATAATCTGAAAAAGATTGAAGACTCATTTGTGGGGTTGCTATGTTTTTTTTGGGTTTTAGAAATTAAAACTCAATCTTTAAACAACGATGCTCTTTGTGTTAAGTCTTCTATAAGCTCTTCATCTTCTTCACTTTCTAATAAAACGTTATAATTTTTCCAGAAAGCTTTATTGTAAGGTTTTGGTGAGAAAATATCCATGTCCCATGGACTTTGCAGCGTTGTTTTTATTTGGTCTTTATCTAAAATAATTTCAGAAAACAACAACTCTTGCACTGTGTAATAATAGCGTTCTTCTTTATTATAACGCTCTTTTTCTGCATCACTTACGTTTACACCAGACCTTAAACCTACGTTAACCAACTTTGGTGTTTCGTAGTAGATATAACTTGGATACATTTTGTTTTTGTATTCCATGTAAGTTATAATTAATTTGTGATTTAATTGCGTATTAAATAATCGCTTGCTTCTAATTTTTTGAGCTTTAGAGGCTGCTACTAAATTATATTCAATTTTTTTGAATGCATAATTATCGTAATAAATATATAACCAGCCGTCTGCTTCAAAACCTTCGTTAAAAATTCCTTTGGTGCCAAGGCCAACAAATTCTCTACTTTTGTTAATCTTAATTTTATAGAGTTTGCGTCCGTTATCTACTAATATGGTGTCTAATTTAAATTGGTGTGTTGCTAATATATTATCGCCAAATAATGCTTTTGGGCTTTTAGAATTTCTTAGCAGATTAAGTTTGCCTTGAAATAAATTATGTAACCCATTAACTCGGGTATCATTCCATTTAATTGCTTTTACCAATTGCCTGGTTGTTAAATCATTACGTCTTACATCTGTTACTTTTAAACGTTTACGCCTTGTGTTTTGGTTTTTGTAAGATACATAAGCAAACAGACTATCTACGTCTCTTAAATCGTAACTTTTTCTTACCTGATCGACGTTAACTTTTAAATGCGTATTTGCGTTTGAAGCATAACCAGAATCGTAAACCGTAATAGCACTTTCTATTAACCATTTAAATTCTATAGAGTTACGCTCTTTGTGTCTTAAAAATCCTTTTTGAATGTATGATGAATCTGGCAAATTCTCCGACAATTCTTCAATAGCTTTTAATACAATTTCATTACCCGTTTTTGGGCGGTTTTCTGCTACGAGTATAATTTCATCTAAAGATGCGACTTCATCTTCTAAATAAATTTCGAGTGTATTATCAAACTCATTAACTGGCACTTTATAGGTTTTAAATCCTATTGAAGAGACGACTAAGGTATCGTTTTCAAACTCTTGTGGCACAACTAATGCAAACTTACCATCTGCATTACTTACGGTGCCAATAGTGGTATTTAGCACATAGATACTAGCATTCTCGAGAGGCAGCATAGTTTCAAAATCTAAAATTTTATTTTTAACTTCTATTTGGGCATATCCAAAACTTATGGTAAAAAAAGCTAGAATAACTAGTAGATATTTTTGATTTTTATAGTGCATATTGTGTATAATTTGAGTTCAAAATAAATAGTAAACAAACTCTATGCCGTAAAACTTAAGTGGCTGGTTTATAGTCTTTATTATCAATTACCATTTTAGCGATAATTTCTTTTAGAATCTCTGAAGTTCCGCCACCAATTGGCCCTAAACGGCTATCTCTAGCCATACGTGCTAACGGGTATTCTTCCATGTAACCATAACCGCCTAAAAACTGAAGGCATTGATATATAACATCGTCTGCCATTTTAGTAGATTGCAGTTTAGCCATTGTGGCTTCTTTAACCACATAATCTCCTAAATCTAAACGCTTGGCGACATAATAATTAAACTGTTTACAAATTTCCATTTGTGTTTCGCAATCAGCGTATGTGTGTCTTAGAGCCTGAAACTTGTCTATTGTTCTACCAAACGCAGATCTTTCAGACATGTATTGTTTTGCATATTCTAAAGCAAACTCTGCTCTTGCATGCCCATTTATTGCCATAATTAAACGCTCTAATGCAAAATGTTGCATTATGTACGGAAAGCCTTGATTTTCTTTTCCCATTAAATTTGAAGCAGGAATCTTTACATTATCAAAAGCAATTTCTCCTGTATCTGAAGCTCTCCAACCTAGTTTATCTAATTTGGTAGCAGAAATACCTGGGGTATCTCTATCCATAACGAAAATACTTATCCCTTTATTACCTAATTCTGGATTTGTTTTTGCTGCCACCACTAAATAATCGCTATTTACACCATTTGTAATAAAAGTTTTAGAACCATTTATAATGTAGGTTTCTCCTTTTTTTACAGCAGTTGTTCGCATGCCAGCAACATCACTACCACCAAAAGGCTCAGTAATACACAGGCAGCCTATTTTATCGCCAGCTATACTCGCTGCTAAATAATTTTCTTTTATAGCGTTGTCTCCTTCTTTGTTTAGGTGTGTCATTGCTAAATACGCATGTGCCCACATTGCCGCTGCAAAGCCACCTGAGTTAATACGTTGCAATTCTTCTAAAAAAATAACGGTGTAGAACAGATCTAAATCTAAACCTCCATATTGCTCTGGGTATGAGAGACCAAAGTAACCCATGTCTCCAAATTTTTTCCAGATAAAACGTTCAATTTGACCCGTTTTTTCCCATTTATCTATATGTGGTACAACTTCTTTGTGTAAAAAATCTCTAAGACTTTCTCTAAATAATTGATGCTCTTCTGTAAAATATAAATTAGACATAATTTGTTTTTGTGTTATAAATACAAATATAGCTTAATTATCTCGATTTTTTTAACAGGAAAATCTTCAACTTTAACTAATTCTTCTAATGTTTTAAAGCCTTCTTTTAATGTACGTGTTTCAATAATATGTTTAGCAATTTCGTAGTCTATATATTGAATAGTAACCAGCTCATCTCGTGTTGCTGTATTAATATTAAACTTTTGTATTGGTCTTGGTGTTTTAACTGTAAAATCGTTATTTATCCGTTTTATAACCTCTGCTGATAACCCCCAAACTTCTGTAAGCTCTACATCTGCAATAAAACCACCGCTATATTTATTTCGTGCTTTTATAATACGATTCGATAATTTTTCACCAACTCCATATACGTTTTGCAATTGAGGTGCAGTAGCTTTATTTAAATCTATTTTTTGAGCATAGCTTTTGGGAGTGTTATTGTTTGGATACGCATTATTGTACGACCTCTTTTTGGGTTTTGGGCGGGTTACCCATTCTGGAAATTTAAAATATGGAGAAATTTTAGCTAATACTGAATCTGAAATTTTTGTAACCGTTTGAAAATCTTTAACTGAATTTACCCATTTATTAGCAGCTCTATACTGATGCAACCTGTCGATTTCTTCATTTGACATACCTAAAGTGTATCCTTTAAAATCTGTAATATAATTGGGATTAAACGGGTAAATTTTTGGTTTCCTATTTTCTAGTTCTACCAAGCGCAATGCGTCTATTTCGTTTCTAAAATCTTGTAATTCGTTTTGATCTATATAAGTTTCATCTTCAGAAAAATCTACAAACATGTACAGACATTGTAATGCAACGGTAATGGCTACTAATAAAAAAATCCCATTTCGTTGTTTATTAGTAAACTCGAAATAGGATTTATTTATTTTCATTATTGAGTATTAAATGTAAAAACGCATACTAAAGATTTTATTTTGTCTTAGCTATCTCGCCAGATTTTACTTTAGCCATATATGTTTTTAAATCTTTAGCAACGCTACCACTCATTAAATATAACCCTATTAAGTTAGGTATCGCCAGAGTTAAAAACATCATGTCTGCAAAGTCAATTACTGCGCCTAAACCTATTGAAGCACCAAGAATAACAGTTAGCAAGAAAATAATTTTAAAAATATTTGTAACTAATTTTGTTTCTCCAAACAAACTTTGTGCAGCTTGCACACCATAATAAGACCATGTTAAGATTGTAGAAAATGCAAATAAGAATATAGCAATAGTTAAGAAAATACTAGCGCCTGGTATTACTTTACCAAAAGCCACAGCTGTTAAAGCAGAGCCCGTTTCTTCATAACCAACGTAAGTCCCAGTAAATATTAAAACTAAAGCTGTTAATGTACATACTACTACTGTATCTATAAAGGGCTCCAGTAGTGCAACAAATCCTTCTGATACCGGATGATTTGTTTTAGCAGCAGAATGTGCAATTGAAGCGGAACCCAAACCTGCCTCATTAGAAAAAGCGGCACGTTGAAAACCAAGAACCAATACACCTAAAAAGCCACCATAGATTGCATCTGGATTAAATGCTCCGTCTATAATTAATGAAAACGCTGTACCCACATCTGTAATATTTGCACCAATAACAATAACACACATTAAAATATACAATGCAGCCATAGATGGCACAACTTTTTCTGTTACTTTAGCTATACCTTTTAATCCTCCCACAATTACAACACCTACTAATACAGCAATACCAACACCAATAAACGTTTTATAAATACCGCCTATACCTAAAACACTAGATAATTGTGCGGTAGCTTGGTTAGCCTGAAACATTGAGCCAGCTGCAAATGCTGCTAGCATAATAATGAAAGCATATACAATTGAAAGCCCTTTACCTATTTTTTTAAAACCGCGTTCTTCAAAACCTTTTTTAAGGTACTCCATCGGCCCACCAGAAATGGTGCCATCTTTTTCTATAACTCTATACTTAACTCCTAGAGTACACTCAACAAACTTTGTGGACATACCTATTAAACCTGCTAAGATTAACCAAAATGTGGCACCAGGTCCGCCAGTAGCTACAGCCACAGCAACACCTGCAATATTACCCAAACCTACTGTACCAGAAACGGCTGTTGCTAAAGCCTGAAAATGACTAACTTCGCCTGTTGCATTGGGGTCGTCGTATTTTCCTCTTACCAAATCTATAGAGTGTTTTATTCCTCTAAAATTGATAAATCTAAACCTAAGTGTAAAAAATAAAGCGCCAAGTATTAACCAAACAACCATAAATGGGACTTTAATTGTACGTTCGGTGCCGTTTGGGTTTAATAACACATTTCCGTTAGCGTCTTTTACTCTGTTGTCATACAAACCAATAGCATAAAATGGATCAAAGAAAAAATAAGTATCCATAAATGCAACTACTGGTGCAAAAGCCGAACTCATTTTTTCGGGCACAGATACCGCTGGCACCGTAAACGTTAACTCTTTTGACGAGTTTACTGCATCTACTACCTTAACAGAATATGCTTTCCCTTCTGTTGCTTTTACAATTTCACTTGTTTTTGTATCTACACTTTTTTCAGACCAAAAGTATTGGTAAGGAGCTTGTCCTCCATTAGCTTTTATACTAATTACGGCTGTGTTAAGCTCATCGGACTTATCTGTAATTTGATGCGTAACCGATAGTTGTTGCGCACTTGATACTAAAACGCATAATGTTGTAAATAATGAAAGAAAATATTTCTTCATGAGTTATAATTGTTAGTTAGTTTTTTTAATTAAGATGACAAGATGCTAAAAAAAAATGAGCTTTTAAAGCCATTGCCATAAAAATGAATTGGTTTCTTAATCAATATTGTATTTAGAATTTAGATTTTCTATTTGTTTTGGTTTTCCTATAACAATAATTTTTGACCCTTTTACTAATTGTGTATCTGCTTCTGGGTTTACAATATATTCTCCATCATTCCCTTTAAAACCAATAACTGTACAACCTGTTTTCTGCCTTAAATCTAAATCTCTAATTGTTTTTACCTTATCATTAATTGCGTAGAGTTTTTCTACTTTTATTTCTTCAATATTTATATTTCGCTCACCAACAATACCTAGGTTATCTATAAATTCTATTAAATCTGGTACAACGACTAACGATGCCATGTGGTCTCCACCTATTCTATCGGGCATAATTACATTATTTGCACCTGCTAATTTTAATTTATTATAGGTTGTTTCTTGAGATGCTCTACTTATTATAGTTAGTGTTTTGTTTATTTGCCTAGCAGACAATACTACAAATAAGTTATCGGCATCGCTTGGTAAGGCACAAATTAAGGTACTGGCTTTTTCTATACCAGCTTTAAAAAGTGTTTCGTCTTCGTTTGCATTACCATAAACAAAAGAGATGTTGTTGTTCTTAAATTTTTCTATTACGTCCTTATTTTGTTCAATAATTACAAACGCTTTATTGTAGGCTAATAATTTTTTAGCGGCTTGTTTTCCATTACGTCCATAACCACAAATAATAATATGGTTAGACATAGCATCAATTTTCTTCTGCATTTTTCGTTGTTTTAGGTCTTCAAAATTATTTCTACTTAATATGTATTCTGTAATAATAGAAATGGCATAACCTACAATAATAACACTGGTTAAGATTAAACCCATAGTAAACAACTTTGCCGTTGTATCTAAAGGTTGCACCTCTCCAAAACCAACAGTAGTTATGGTTATAACTGTCATGTAAGTTGCATCTACCCAACTTAGCCCAGATATAAGTCTATATCCAATTACACCTATACACATAAGTATAAAAAGCATTAAAAATGCGGTGTATATTTTTGACCTAAATAGTCGTATTAATGGGTTATTCATTTTTATATAAAAAAATTATAAATCGAATACGGATGAACGCTTGGTGTATAAAATATCTTTAATTTTAATCCAAAAGGCTAAAAATAAGTACAATGCAAACCCAAAACCTACAGTTACAAATGTTAGATACATAAATGTAGTTCTTACAATTTTGGCTCTAATACCTATACGATCTGCTATACGCTGGCACACATCATAACCGCGTTTTTGAAAATAATATAATAAATTATGAAAAAAAACCATACAGCAAGTTACTTATTTTTTCTTAGTAATTGGTTACCTACTACACATTGCAAACATTTATTTTTATCGCAATATGCGGCTTTTAGTTGTAATAGTGCTTGAGAGCTTAAAGCTGTTTTTTCTATAGGTTTTAAGTCTAAAAACTTAGCGACAACACTATTTTTTTCGATAGTAATTTGTTTTATAAGCTGAAACAAATCATTGTCTATAGATGTTCCTTGTATTTTAGCATAGCTAAATTTTAGCGGAATAATAGTATTTATAATTAGTAAATCTATAAAGGATTTGGTGAGCATTTTTTTTGAAGCTTTAGAGGTTTTACCAAAGGTATAATGTGTAACCCAAAACGCTGTTGTATCTTTTTTTAATAAGTTATAATACGCATCTAAAGTTTTTAAGTTTATAAGTTTTGAAAACAATTGTGGCTCTAAAGCAAATAGATTTGCAAATTGCGATAACCGAATGGTCGGAAAATTGGGAGGTCGTAATCTAAAAAATTGAAGCGGTAACACACCTTGGTTATTGAGCGCAAATTTTTGCCGAATAAAATGATAACGCTGCTGCAAATCTAAATAATAAGTGTCTAAAATTTCGTCATTTAATAAATTAGCTTGCCCAAATAATAGTGCTTCTATATTTAGCACCTCTTTTTGTAATTTTCTTACCACCGAAAAATCTAATGATTTGGCTAAACTCAAAAACGATTCTCCGTTAACTTTAAGTCCAAAATTTTTAAGTAGCATTATAAATAAAACCGCTTCCCAGTTATTTTTAGAGGCTTTAAGCAAGTGTGCGATATCTTCAGATTTTCGTTCTAAACGCTCTATATACAAACGCTCTAACCAATTATTTAGAAGAAAATCATCGATCTGCGAAAACTGAGTTTCACAATTTATCCAAGATTTAGATTGTATGAGTTTTTGGTAATTATTTAGTAAGGCTTTATCGGTATATTGTTTTAACTCTAAGGTTGCAATTTCAGAATTATCTTTTCTAAACACTTCGGTATTATGCTCCCAAACAACATGCAAAATTACGTTATCGTAGGCGGTATCTACTTGGTGATTATGCACATACCAATCTGATGATTTTACATGAATTTCTACATTACCTGCCCAAGTTTGTTCAGCTATGGTTAATTGTGCATTAAAAAAATCTGGCCCTGCATTATGGTTGTGCTGTCCCAAATTTTTTACTACAATTGTTTCGCCTTTTGTCGTTTTTAAATTAGTACTATTAAAGGCTTTATGTTTCCATATATAATGAAGAAAATCTTCTTGCATGGCTCTAAAATAAAAAAAACGCAACAGTATTAAGCTTTTTTTTATAAAATTAAGATGAGCTACTTATATTTTCTTCTGTCGTTTTTAGTTAGCAAACTACTCTATATAGCCCATTTTGCGCATCCAATCGTCATTAAACATTTTACCAACATAGCGGCTACCATGATCGTGAAACAAAACAACAACAACATCATCTGGTTTAAAATGCGCTTTTAATTGCAGCACACCTTTAATGGCAGAACCCGCAGAGTTGCCCAAAAACATACCTTCTTCTTTAGCTAAGCGTTGTGTATAAACGCAAGCATCTTTATCTGTTACTTTGGTAAAACCATCAATAATACTAAAATCTACATTTTTGGGTAGTATATCTTCTCCAATACCTTCGGTAACGTATGGGTAGATTTCATTTTCATCGAACTCACCTGTTTCGTGGTATTTTTTAAATACAGAACCATAAGTATCTACACCCCAAACTTTAATATTTGGGTTTTGTTCTTTTAAGTATTTACCAACACCACTAATGGTACCACCTGTACCAACACCAACTACAAAGTGTGTAATTTTACCTTTAGTTTGCTCCCAAATTTCTGGACCTGTGCTTTGGTAATGTGCTTTGGCATTACTTGGGTTATCGTATTGGTTAACATACCAAGAGTTTGGTGTTTCTTCTCCCAAACGCTTAGACACTGAGTAATAACTACGTGGATCGTCTGGTTCTACTGCCGTAGGGCAAACAATAACTTCTGCACCAACAGCACGCATCATATCTACTTTTTCTTTAGACTGTTTGTCTGCCATTACAAAAATACATTTGTAGCCTTTTACAATAGCCGCTAAAGCTAAACCCATACCTGTATTACCAGATGTGCCTTCTATAATTGTACCGCCTGGTTTTAATCTGCCGTCTGCTTCAGCATCTTCTATCATTTGCAATGCCATGCGGTCTTTTACCGAGTTGCCTGGGTTAAAGGTTTCGTATTTAGAGAGCACCAAACATGGTAAATCTTTTACTAAAGCATTCATTTTTACCATTGGTGTGTTACCAATAGTACCTAATATATTTTCTGAGTAATCCATAGTTGAGTTTAAAAGTGCAAAAATAAGTGAAAAGTTTGTATTATAGCTTTTGGCTGTTAGCTTTTAGTCTTTTTTCAGTCAAACCTAATCGCTTTTATTGGCGAAATTTTTGATATTATTATAGACGGAATTAAAAGCATTAGCAAACAAGCCACAAATGTACCAATATTGAGCATTAAAATATAATCCCAACTAATGTAAACTGGCACTTCGCTAACGTAATACGTATCTGGGTTTAGTGGAAATAATTTAAAATACTTCTGCGTAAACAAAAGTGCTAAACCTATTATATTTCCCAAAAGCAAACCCAAACCTATTAAGTATGACGCATTGTAAAGAAATATTTTTCTTATTGAAAAATTAGAACTGCCAAGGGCTTTTAAAATACCTATCATTTGTGTACGCTCTAATATAAGCACTAACAATGTGGTAATCATATTAATACCTGCTACCAATAGCATTATAATTATGATAATATTAGTGTTAGAGTCAAAAATTTTAATCCACTCAAAAACGTTATAATGTTTTTCTGTTACCGAAGTTGCTTTTAAGTTTGAAGGGGTTTGCTGATAAATTTCTGTGGTTTTTGTGTTAAGTTTTGAAAAATCCTCAATAAAAACTTCAAAATGACCAACTTGGTCGGCTTCCCATTTATTTAACCGCTGAATATGTCTTAAATCTGCTATACAAAATTTTTCGTCTAATTCTTGAAACCCAGAATTGTAAATACCTACAATTTCAAAATTCATAATTCGAGGTAACTTATTTTGTTGGTTACCAAATAAAGCCTGAAACTTATCACCAACTTTAAATCCTAAACGGTTTGCTAAATACCTTGAAATTAAAACGGTTTCGTTTCGTTTTTTTGTAAAATCGGGCAGACGACCTTCTACTAAAAATGTTTTAAAATACTCCCAACTATAGTTAGCACCAACCCCTTTTACAACAACTGCTTCAAAATCGGTTTCGGTTCTTATTACTGCAAATTTAGTAGCAACAGCTTGTACGTGTTTAATGCCATCTATGGTTTTAAATTTTGGATAAAACGCTTGCTTTGTAGAAATTGGGACTTGAGACTCGTCGGACGCATTAGTGTCGTAGTTAGTGATTTCTATATCGCCACTAAAAGCCACAATTTTATCTCTTATTTTTTGTTGCAACCCCAAACCTGTAGCAATTGCAATAAGCATTACTATAATACCAATAGCAATTGCTGCAATGCCAATTTTAATTATTGGTGCTGAAACACTACTTTTATACGCTTTATTGCTAATAATGCGTTTAGCTATAAATAACTCAAAATTCAAACCGATATATACGTTTTAAGATGTTCAAAAATACAGTTTTATTATTTGTTTTAATTGGTATTTCTTGTGGTAATAAAAATACATTAGATACTAAAAATGTAATACATAGAGACACCGCTATTGCTACCAACACTCTAAAGGAAGATAAAAAAAATATCATTGTTGGGGCAAATAGAACAGAACACTATCTTCCGTTATTAAACGGTAAACGTGTTGCTATTGTTGCAAACCAAACTAGTGTTATTTTTAAAAATATTGAAAAAAAAGCAAAAGGCAAACAAAAATACACGCATTTAGTAGATTCACTTTTAGCTTTAAACATTAGCATTAAAAACGTATTTTCTCCAGAGCATGGTTTTAGAGGTACTGCCGATGCTGGCGAATTAGTAAAAGATGGCAAGGACACAAAAACGGGTTTAGATATTTTTTCGCTTCATGGCAAACACAAAAAACCTACAAAAGCGCAGTTACAAGATGTAGATATAATGATTTTTGATATTCAAGATGTTGGGGTTCGGTTTTACACTTACATTTCTACATTACACTACGTTATGGAAGCTTGTGCTGAGCAAAATATTCCTTTACTAATTTTAGATCGCCCAAACCCAAATGGCAATTATATAGATGGCCCAGTTTTAGAAAAAAAACACCGTAGTTTTTTGGGCATGCACCCCATACCTTTAGTACACGGAATGACGATTGGCGAATATGCAAAAATGATTAACGGCGAAGCTTGGCTTAGTGGTGGCAATACGTGTAAAATTACAATTATTGGGCTAAAAAATTACAAACACACCTCTGTTTACAACTTACCCATAAGGCCGTCGCCCAACTTACCCAATAGCCAATCTATAACGCTATATCCTAGCTTGGGCTTGTTTGAAGGTACAACAATTAATGCTGGTAGAGGTACGGAGTTTCAGTTTCAACGTTATGGTGCGCCATTTTTAGACAAAACCCATTATAAATTTAGCTACACTCCTATTGCCAATTTTGGTGCAAAATACCCAAAACACCAAAATAAAATGTGTTACGGTGTTGATTTGTTTAAAGTAAAAGCAAAACGTACTTTTACCTTAAAGTACATTATAGATGCTTATACGCACAGTACGGATAAATCTAAATTTTTTAATACCGCTAATTTTACAGCTCATGCCGGAACCAAAAAATTACAACAACAAATTACTGCTGGTTTAAGTGAAGCTAAAATTAAAGCCACCTGGAAAAAAGACTTAGAAACCTACAACGCTAAACGAAAAGCGTATCTATTATACAACTAGTTAGTATAACTTTACAATTGGTGTATGTAATGCAAAAAATGAGCTAAAACTGAATTAATTTTACAAGTTAAACAAATTACAATAAACAAAAATGAAACTAACCACAATATTAAGAGACAGTAATTACAAACTAACGCAATTTACAACTGAACAAATTGAAA
>JBMYXP010000055.1:0-13784 GCA_049608525.1 Winogradskyella sp. | reverse complement strand
TTAAATAACATGGAAAAAGCAACCACAATTTTTGGAATTAGAGCCATTATAGAAGCTATAAAATCTAACGAAACCATTGATAAAGTTTTTATTCAGAAAGGGCTTCATGGTGAATTATTTAAGGAGTTAGAACATCTATTAAGATCAGAAGGCATTAATTCTGCATACGTGCCCATTGAAAAACTAAACCGACTAACACGAGGTAATCATCAAGGCGCAGTTGCACAAATTTCTCCTATTGCATTTCATAATATTGATGATTTAGTTTCACAAGTTATTGAGTCTGGTAAAACCCCTTTATTTCTATTGCTAGATCAGCTTAGTGATGTAAGAAATTTTGGTGCAATTGTAAGAACTGCTGAGTGTACTGGTGTTTCTGGTATTATAATTCAAAAAAGTGGTGGCGCACCAATAAACGGAGATACCATTAAAACTAGTGCTGGTGCCATTTTTAAAATGCCCATTTGTAAAGTAGATCATATAAAAGATGCGGTTTTTTATATGCAAGCTTCTGGTATTAAAGTGATTGCTGCTACTGAAAAAGCTAATGATTTTTTATACGATGTATCTTTTAAAGCACCTTGCGCCATTGTAATGGGATCGGAAGGTAAGGGGATAAATCCGTCTGTTTTAAAAGTTGTAGATGCCAAAGCAAAACTCCCTATTTTAGGAGATATAGAATCTCTAAACGTTTCGGTTGCTTGTGGTGCGTTTTTATATGAAACCGTTAGGCAACGTTCTTAAATTTATTGTTATAGTTTTTAGAGTAATACCAATTATTAATAACGCATTTTTAATCATTATTGGACTAACTCATGTATTTTATCATAAATTAATTGCGACTCCCAACCTCTATACAACAAATAATCGGCTATTTTTTTCTTTTTTTTAAAACTATTAGTTTCTTTACTGTTTTCTATTTGTTTTTTTACTAACGCCTCTAATGTGTTGTAATAATCTTCTAAATCAATTTCTTTTAAAGCACTATTAATGCTATATGTTGAAATCTCTCTAAACTTTAACTCACTTACCAATCTATTTTTTCCCCATTTTTTAATTCTAAACTTACCTCTAACGTAAGCCTTAGCAAAACGCTCTTCATTTAAAAAATTATGCTGAATTAAATGCACAATAATGTGGTCTATAGCTTCAGGAATCATTTTCATAGCCCTAAGTTTTGTATGGACTTCTTTATGGCAACGCTCTTGGTAAGCGCAATAATGCTCTAGTTTTTTTTGTGCTTCTGCAACGGTGTATGTTTTATGTGAGTTGGTATGCAAAAGGAATTACAAACTATACGTTAAAGCCACTATTAAATTTCTACCAGCTGCTGTAATACCAGATGAATAAGGTCTATAACGCTGGTCTGTAATGTTTTCTAGACTTGCAGTAATGGTAAGCTTATCATTGTATTGATATTGTGATCTAAAATTTAGCGTATGCCAAGACGGCGCATACGGATTGCCGTTAGCATCTAATGCATATAAATAATCTTTAGACACCTCCGATGGTGCTAATTGATTAAATGCTAACTCATTATTGTAAACCAAAAACGCATCGAGTTGAAGTTTATCTTTTTTCCAAATAAAGTGTGTACGACCAAAACTAGGTGCAACATGCCTTATTGGTACTTCAACTCCTTCATTTTCTTCAGTACCACCAATTACATTGTATTGAGAGCGTAGTTTAAAGTGCTTAGAAAAATTAACGTCAACACCAACTTCAAACCCATAAATCCAAGCTTTTGAAGCATTTTGTATGGCTTGTATTGTACTTAACTCTCCATTATAAACAATTTCTGTTTCACCATTAAGTGTGTAATCTCTTCTAATTAACGCATTATCTAAAAACGTATAATACGTTGCTAAATCTATGCTAACTGCATTTACAAAATTCAACTTTACACCCAATTCTCCACCATAAGCATATTCTGCCTTCAAATTTTTATTGGGCACTACAACAGATCCTGGCTCACTATCAAAAACTTTACCAACATCGTCTATGTTTGGTGCTCTAAAAGCCGTTGAAGCATTTAATTTCCATTGTATTGCTTGGCTTGGCGACCAGGTAATACCAGCAGTACCTGTTAATGCACCCGTATTTACCTCAGCATCATTAAATGGTAAGTTTAAAAATTCATTATTTTCTGTAAAATTTGCTTTGGCTAAAACTTGATTGTAACGTAAACCCGATTGAAACACAAATTTTGAATTGGGCTTATACTTTATACTTGCATAAGCTGCCATAGATTGCCATGTGGAATGATTTGGGTAACGTGTTACCGTTGCTACACGAGTAGTAGTTTCAATATGTTTTTGATAACTTTTAGAACCCACAGTATTGTACAAATACTCTAAACCATAAAATAATGTGGTTTTAGAATTTACATCTTTTTCTAAATCTAAATTAAAAGAAAGTGCATCTACGTTTTCTGCACTTACATCTCTTAGTAGGGATTGAAAATCACGATCCATTCGACTTTCTTTAAAATTTTGATAGGCAATTGTGGTTTGAATTTTGTCGTATAAGTTAGAACTACTACTTAACTTTGTAAGCTGCGCATTTGCCATAAACCATTCTTGTGGGCCATAATTCCACTCTGCAGAACGCAAATTTTCGCCTCTGGGTCTTATTAACCTATCGTATCTTGAATAGTCTGATGTTGTAGAATAATACAACCCAAAGTGAAAATTTAAATTGTCCGATGGCTCAAAACGTGCTTTTTGCATAACGTTAATTTGGCTGTAACCTGTTGGAGTTTGAATTTTAGGATTTGGGTTAGCAACTACAACATCTTCTCCATTTTGTCTCACCACATATCGTGGTCTTAAATAAGCGTTTGGTCCATTACTACCCATTCTTAAATCGTTAAAATCCGTATAACTTATACTTGTTAAATACGCCCATTTTTTATACCCTAAATTAAAATCTATATGCCCTGTTTTTTCTGTATTAGCCGAAGAATATCTAGTTAGTGCATTGGCGCTAAAAAACAAATTATCTTTGTAAGATAATTGTGGTTTTTTTGTGTAAAAACTCATAACACCGCCAATGGCATCACTACCATAAACAACTGAACCTGCACCAAGTGTAACTTCTGTATTTTGAACAGCTAAAGGGTCTATAGAAATTACATTTTGCAGATTACCACCTCTAAATATGGCATTATTCATACGTACACCATCTACGGTTATTAAAAGTCTGTTGGTAGAAAACCCTCTAATTATTGGGCTTCCACCACCAAGTTGGCTTTTTTGAACATAAATATTACCTGTTCCTTCTAATAAGTCTGCGCTGGTTTGTGGGTTTGAAAACGCAATAGCCTTTGCGCTTATGTTTACTATAGTTTGGGGTATATCTCGTTTACTTTGTTCAAATTTTGAAGCAGATATTACAATCTGCTTTAAATCTTCAACACTAGGTTGCAAAACAACGTTGTAATTTGCTTGCACAATTTCTAACTTCTTTAGTTGCCGTTTTTTGTACAGAAAGTTTTGAAAATAAATAACTTCATTTGTGTTAAAAATAGTTATTGGGGCTTCTCCGTTTATATCTGTAACTACAGATTTTGTTTTATTAAAGTTATATAACGCAACCCCAGGAATAGGTTCGTTTGAGGTCTCTTCTACTACTGTTACCGTTTGCCCAAAGGATAGTTGTACTAAAAAGTATAAAATAAAATATAGACTATTTTGCTTCATTTTTGCTTTAATCTTCTTTAATATTTTTTGTAAAATTGGCTTAATGAAATACATCACTAAGCACTTGCAATGATTTAGGTTTTTTAAATCCGCTCAAATGTAATTCAAAATAATACAATAACATATTTAAAAAGTCTTGCCGTTGTTTCGCATTAATTTCAATATCATCTAACGCATCAAAATTTATACCTAATAAGCGTTTAAGAAGTGTTAAATTATGACCCGAAATAGAATAAACACCTGTTTCATACATTTCGAATACACCTAATTTGAGATTGAAATAAGCATAATCCCTATTATTTTTTTGGGGTTGAAAACCCAAATAACGGGTTAATTTTAAAAGAAATAATAAATGAAAGTTTGAAAACTTATCTTGAGTATCTAAATATTGAAATGCTGTTTCTAAATATTTAAATAGTATATCATTTTGCTCTTCTTCTCTAATGACATTTGATAGAATTTCTGAAAGAAATAGTACTATTGCGCTTTTATAAATGTTGGTATGCAGACTTTTGTAAATATAATTAAACTTTACCTCTTTTATACGATGAAGCGATTGGTTGGGTTTATAATTTTCTTCGATTAAAATTTGAGATAAAGGCTGAAAATAAATAGTTTTAGTCTGACTTTTTTTCGATTTTAAAACACCCCTTAAAATGTAGCTAATAATGCCACGCTCTTTAGTATAGCATTTTACAATAAGATCGTAATCGCTATATTTTAATTTAGAAAGTACAATGCTATCATTTTTTGTAAGCATAATGTTTATCTAACAATGAGTAGTTTTAGTACTTTAGTTTCAAAAGAATCTAAATCTGATAGCATTACTAAATAAACACCTGTGGCAACAATATTATTGGCGAGGTTTTTACCATTCCAAATCGCTGTACCACCATCTATGGCAATATTATAGTTTGAATTAGATCTTAAATTTATATTAGATTGTGCCTCTGCCACCAAATTACCTTCTATATCTGTAATTTTAAGATTTACGCTTTCTGTTAAACCACTAATTTTTACACCTTTATTAATATCATTTAGATTATTAAATCCTAAAATATTATACTCTGGCCGTACTGGGTTTGGATAGACAAAAGCACTTTCTAAAGTCTCTTTTGTTTTAGAACCACCAGCAGTAAATGCTAACAAACCTTTGTTGGTTGCTATGTAAACAACACCATTATTGGCATCTATAGAGATGTCGTTAATTGTATTTGATGGCAATGGTGAGTTGTCGGTTGTAAAATGATATATTGTATTTTGTCCATCTGGCGAAAAATAAAACACACCAGAGTCTGCTGTACCAACCCATTTGTTATTAGAGCTATCAACTTTAATATCGGTTATAGATTGACCCTCTAATAACTCTTTGGGGATACCATCTTCTAAAATTATAATTTGGCTAAGTGACGGATTTGGGTCGTCAAAAAAACCGCTTGTATTAAATAAAACTCTTAAGCCATTTGTAGAACCCGTCCATAACTGATTTCTATTATCTATTGCTATAGCAGTAAACCTTGAATAAGGTGGTATGTTTTGGCTTTCAGAGTTCATGTTTCGTATGGGGTTATTAGCACGGCGCTCATTGTAAGCTATTAATCCATTGCTATAAGCACCAATCCATTTTGTGCCATCGCTACCAATTGCTAAATCAAAAAAACCAGTCTCATCACTAAACGGATCTGCGATAATAGTTGAGAAACTGTAGTTTTGCCAATTACCTGTAATAGGGTTATACGATTTTAGTGCATTATCTACTCTACTGTTTAGCACCCATAATAATCCGCTGCTATCAAACTGAGACGCAGAAATCCTAACACTTACATAATTTGGGTCTTCTGGTAGTACTAATGACTCTAAACTACTATTATTAGGATTTAAGTGAATTGTAGGTTCATAATCGTTTACCTCTAAAATACCTTTATTATATGAGCTTATAAAAACCTGGTTTGGATTAAAAACATTTGGTGTTATTGTGTTTAATTCATTTATTCCAAAAAGATTTTCATGTGGTATCTGATTCCAAATGTCATTCTTAAGATAGCTTATTCCGAGAGATCTTGGATAAGGTACTAAAGATTCGCTATACAAGCCATAAGTTGCCCAAACGGTTGCTGTTTCTGCATTAATTTTAAAAATATTATTGTCTAACGGTCCGTTAGGTTTAATCTCAGTATAATTTAGAGCATCAGAAATTTGAGCTCTTAGCACTCCAAAATCATTTGTACCTATATAAATAAAACCGTCAAACTGTATTGCAGATGTAAAATTGGTATTAAAATTTGCTGTTGGTTGAAAACTGTTAACCAGTTGCATAGTTTCATCATAACTATATACTGCATGAGTTGTTGAAAAAACGAGACTTGTTTCGGTTGCTTCCGCATCTAATGGCAATACATTTAAGGCAAATAACGTGTTAATATTTGCCCCATCTATTTCGTAAACCACCTTGTTAGATCTTACGGCATACACTTTATTATTTACAGAAGACATGGTATAATAATTTCCGCCAATTACCGTCTGCCATTGTTGAAAATCTATTAAATTTGTGTTATCTAAACTCGCTTTTTTTATCCCGTTATTACTGAGACAGGCTGCATAAATTTCATTATTTAAAACTGTGGTTTGTTTTACAACAATTTGCGTACCGCCGTTACCCAAAAAATAGGTGTCACCAAACTCTAAACGGTCTATGTCGTAAACCGAAATTCCGTAATCTGTTGACACATATATAAATCCATTATCTTCATAAAAATGGTTAATACGCTTATTATTTGGTGTAATATTTTGTTTTTCTAAAATATCTACCACGGTTAGTACAGAATTATCTGTATCAGAATACACTTCTATTAAACCAGTTTCATAACCAATTATTAGGTATTGATACTGTTCGCTGTAATACAACGCACTTATTTGTTGGCCAGAGAGCCCTTCTACAGTTGTAATGGTTTTTAGTGCTGTTGAGGCTACATCGTACTCAAAAACAGCATTTTGTGAAGCCGCATATAGTTTACCATTACCTTTTACAACATCCACTATAGCATTATAAGAATAATGCGATTGCCAAAGTGCTGAAAAATCTTGAGCAGAGCAAACCGCAAAATTTAACAAAAATAGAGCTACTAAAATAGTTTTATTCATTAGAGTGTCTTTAAACCAAATATATTAATAGAAACGCTAATATTTGCTTAATCATATGTTTTATATCATAAAAAAGCTTCTATAATTTACTATAGAAGCTTTAATTTATTTAATAACAATTGGTTTATACAACACCTTGTGCTAACATAGCATCTGCAACTTTTACAAAACCTGCAATGTTTGCACCTTTTATATAATCTATAGAGCCATCGTCATTTTTACCGTGTTTAACACAAGAGTCGTGTATATCTTGCATAATAACTTTTAATCTATCATCTACTTCTTTTCTAGACCAGCTTAGACGTAATGAGTTCTGGCTCATTTCTAACCCAGAAGTTGCAACACCACCAGCATTAGAGGCCTTGCCTGGTGCAAATAAAATTTTTGCTTTTTGAAACTCATGAACCGCATCTGGTGTTGAAGGCATATTTGCTCCTTCAGATACACACATACACCCATTTTCTACAAGTGTTTTTGCTTGGTCTCCGTTTAATTCATTTTGTGTGGCACAAGGTAATGCAATATCACATTTTACAGACCATGGTCTTTCTCCTGCAATATATTTTGCTGTTGTGTATTTATCTACATACTCACTAATTCTTCCACGTTTTTCGTTTTTAATGTACATAACGTGTTTTAACTTTTCCTCATCGATACCTGCTTCGTCAAAAATATAACCACCAGAATCTGATAGCGTTAATACTTTTGCCCCAAGCTCTATTGCTTTTTGTGCCGCAAATTGTGCCACGTTACCAGAGCCAGAAATAACTACGCTTTTACCTTCAAAAGAATCATTTTTAAGTTTTAGCATATTCTGAGCAAAATAAACATTGCCGTAACCAGTCGCTTCTGGTCTTATTAAAGAGCCACCCCAAGATGCTCCTTTACCAGTTAAAACTCCTGTAAAGGTGTTTTTTAGCTTTTTGTACATGCCAAACATGTAACCTATTTCGCGTGCTCCCACACCTATATCGCCAGCTGGTATATCTGTATTATGACCAATGTGTCTGTATAACTCACTCATAAAAGCGTGGCAAAAACGCATAATTTCATTATCAGATTTCCCTTTAGGGTTAAAATCTGCACCACCTTTACCTCCACCCATTGGTAGTGTTGTTAGCGCATTTTTAAATACTTGCTCAAAAGCTAAAAACTTTAAAATACCTGCATTTACACTTGGGTGAAAACGTAAACCTCCTTTGTATGGCCCAATTGCAGAATTCATCTGCACTCTATAACCTCTATTTACCTGTATATTACCTGCATCATCTACCCAAGTAACTCTAAAATACAGTAAACGCTCTGGCTCAACCATTCTTAATAAAATGTTTGTTCCTTTATAGATATTGTGCTCCTCAATGTAAGGAATAATTGTTTCTGCTACCTCTTGGACAGCCTGAATAAACTCTGGCTCATGGCCATTTCGCTCTCTTACTATATCTAAAAAAGCTTCAACTTTATTTTCCATATTAAAAATTTAAAAACACTTATATTTAACAAAGCGTAAAGATACATTATATGCATTAAAAACTTGTTATTTTTTTTATATTCTCATTATGTTATTGATTTTACAGTTAATCTTTGCTAAATGTGTATTAACGGCATATATTTGCAATGTTCTCAATAAAGGGGTGCTTTTTTTAGTGTTTAGTTTGCGGTATTCAGTTCTTAGTATAAAACTTTTGAAACTTCAAACTTTAAACTATTTTGGGCTGAGATCATACCCATTGAACCTGAGCAGGTAATGCTGTTAAGGAAGGTGATAATCGCCATTTTTAGTATTTTAACAGGCTTTAATGCAAGCAAAAGTGTGTGTTTTTAATCTATAATTAACCAGAATAATGTCCCCTTTTTATTCGATTATTTTAACTAATCGTAATGAAATTATTATCTCAATTCCGTACTAATTTACTTCTTATTTTATTAACCGCCTTTAGTTTTTGTGGGTTTACACAACAGAAACAAGATTCTACAAAAATTAAAAAATTAGACGAAGTCCTCGTTAAATCTGTTAGAGTTAAAAAAAATGCACCCATAACGCATAGTAATGTGTCTAAAAAAGAAATTGCTAAACGCAATTTAGGGCAAGATATACCAATATTACTTAACTACTTACCATCTGTAGTAACCACAACAGATGCAGGTGCTGGCATTGGCTACACAGGTATTAGAGTTAGAGGTATTAGCGCACAATCTACTAATATTACTATTAATGGCATACCTTATAATGACGCAGAATCTTTGGGTACGTTTTGGGTAAACCTTGGTGATTTTGCTTCGTCTGTAGAAAGTTTGCAATTGCAACGTGGTGTTGGCACATCTACTAATGGTTCTGGTGCTTTTGGCGCAAGTATTAATGTCCTTACAGATGCGGTTTCTAAAGAAGCTTTTGGTGAAATTTCTAATTCTTTTGGAAGTTATAACACCAGAAAACATACCGTTAAGTTTAGTACTGGTTTATTAAATAATCATTTTGAAATTGCTGGTCGTTTATCTAACATTGCTTCAGATGGTTACATAGACAGAGCATCGGCAGACTTAAAATCTTACTTTTTACAGGGTTCTTATGTTAATGACAACACACTTATTAAAGCTGTTATTTTTGGCGGTAAAGAAATTACATACCAAGCTTGGAATGGTATTGATAGTGAAACTTTAGCCAACGACAGAACATATAATTTTGCAGGAATTTATACAGATACCAACAACAATACACAGTTTTATGACAACGAAATCGACAATTACAACCAAGACCATTATCAGTTGCATTGGAACGAAAAATATAACAACCAATGGTCAACAACCTTAGGGCTAAACTACACGCATGGACGTGGTTATTTTGAACAATTTAAAGACGATGAAGATTTTGAAACGTATGGTTTTGAACCCTTAACAGTTAACGGAAATACTGTAAACACAACAGATGTTATTCGTCGCCGTTGGTTAGATAATAATTTTTATGTCATTAACGCAAATGCTAACTATAAAACTGATGATTTAGATTTAATTTTTGGAGGTTCTTTTAGCCATTACAACGGTGACCATTTTGGAGAGGTCATTTGGGCAGAATTTGCAAATGGCAGTACTATTAGAGATCGCTATTATAACGGAAATAGTAAAAAGAATGATTTATCTGTTTTTACAAAAGCCAATTACCAATTAAATGACCACATCAGTTTATACGGCGATGTACAAATTAGAAATGTTACGTATAAAACAACAGGAAACACTTCAGATTTATTAGATTTTGAAGTTGATAAAAAGTTTACATTCTTTAACCCTAAAGCTGGTCTTAGCTATAAATTAAATACTGCAAACAACCTTTATTTTTCTTATGCTAGAGCAAATCGCGAGCCTAATAGAACTGAGTTTGAAGAAAATGCCAACATAAAACCCGAGCAATTAAATGATTTTGAATTGGGTTGGAGACATAATAAAAACAACTTTACCTTTAATGCTAATCTCTATTACATGCTTTATAATGAGCAATTAGTATTATCTGGTAGGTTAGATGATGTTGGCAACCCTATTAGAACTAATAGTGGTAAAAGTTACCGCTTAGGTTTAGAGCTAGAAGCTGTAATCCCTGTAAATTCAAAATTAACGCTTCAACCAAATATAACATTAAGCACTAATAAAAATAACGAAACCATAATTCCTTTTAATGGCGAATTACAAAACCTTGGTAAAACAGATATATCGTTTTCACCAAATTTAGTGGCTGCAAACGCTATGGTGTTTCAACCTATTAAAAGTTTGCAAATGTCTGTATTAAGCAAATATGTTGGCGAGCAATATATGAGTAATACTGAGGCTAAATTGGCTAAATTAGATGGCTTTTTTGTAAACGATTTTAATATTAATTACACGTTATCATTTCAAAATAAAGAAATAGCGCCATCGGTTTTTAAATCTATTGTGTTTTCTGGTTTAGTAAATAATATATTTAACGTAAAATACGTATCTAACGGTTATTATTTTACTTACGATGATGATTTTTCAAATCCGGGTACAGTTTCTACCATAGAAGGCAATGGGTTTTATCCACAGGCAACAACAAACTTTTTACTTGGGGTAACGCTAAATTTTTAATTAGTAACCACATAGGTATTATTACCCACAAACTCAACTCGGTAAGGTTGTAATGTGCAAGGTAGCTCATTGTCTCCAAAACGACCACCAGTAGATAAGCTGTATTGGTTGGCATCGTCGCACTCGCAAGTTACAATGTCGCCAATACCTGTATCTACTAATGTAGAGCATGCTGCTGGTGTATGGCTAGGGTCTGCTGCATCCCAAGCATAAAGCGTTGCAGAGTTTAATCTCCACAACCAAATACCATTATTGCCTTGCCCAGAAACATAAACCCCATTACCAGGAAACTGTAACTGACTAAATTGTGGCAAATTGGTATTTACGGTTAAGTTAACTCCTGCATTAAATAAAAAATTACATTGGCTATTAACATCGTTTTTAGTACAACCAAAACATAAGATGCAAATGAGGATTAAACATATATTTTTCATCTTTGGATTTTTAAAAGGCAATTTACAATTATTTCAACTATACCGTAAATATTTATATCTTTGCCCTTGGTATTAATCTCGTTGTGGCGAGATTTTTTTTATGCTGAATTATTTTTCAGTATCTTTAATTACGTAAAACGAATAAATTATGAGTAAAGTATCTTACTACACAGCAGAAGGATTAAAAAAACTTAAAGAAGATCTTCGCATACTAAAAGATATTGAGCGTCCAAAAGCATCTAATGCCATTGCAGAGGCTAGAGACAAAGGCGATTTAAGTGAAAATGCAGAATACGATGCTGCCAAAGAGGCACAGGGTATGCTTGAAATGAAAATTGCAAAACTAGAAGATGCCTTATCTGGCGCACGCGTTATTGATGAGTCGCAATTAGACACTTCAAAGGTTTTAGCCTTGTCTATTGTAAAAATTAAAAACCAAACCAATGGTATGGAAATGACCTATACGTTGGTTGCCGAAAGCGAAGCCGATTTGGCTGCTGGCAAAATATCTATAAACTCACCAATAGGAAAAGGGTTATTAGGAAAATCTGTTGGCGATGTTGCCGAGATACAAGTACCAAACGGCATTATAAAATTTGATATTTTAGAAATTTCTAGGTAGGTTTTTATTGAAATTACGCTAAGATTAAATTTTCTTTTTTTGTTCTACTTCCACTGAAAAAGAAACCGTAGCAACATAACACCTTATTTTTATTTTCTATGAAGAAAAAATATAGCGCTATGTTTATAAAAATATTAACTTCACTTATCGTTTGATAAAAAACATTGAAACGATTTTTTATACTAACACATTGTGTGCAATTTCGACCAAATTCAGTCTTTTAAATAAAATTCATTTCTTAAAAAGTTAAAAATTATGACTTTGAAATAAATTTTGTATATTACTACATTGTATCAGTTAATTTATAAGAGAAAATGAGTGAAAATATAAATAAAAAAAAAATAGCAGCATCAGTACAGAAGAAAGCATTTTTGAAACGTAAAAATGTAAAAAAAAGATTTCAAGCATTAGGATTTACTGGAGTTTCTTTAGCAAAACTAGAAGATTCAAAGAATTTAAATGTATTAGGGCAAATTGCTGCAGTTGGAACTTCATTTGCTCATAAAAAAGCATTAGAAATATCTGACGAAGTTATTTACGCTGATGAAGGACAAATTATTCGTCAAGTTAAAGGTAGAAAACCTCAAATAATTGAACATATTTCACCTAGAAAAGTTACTAAAGGAGAAGTGCTAATCATAAACAGGTGTAGAGTTTAATGTTTGAAAAAAGGTTGAGAATGTTTGCTGGCCCAAATGGTTCAGGAAAAAGCACTGTATATAGAAGTTTAAAAGACAAATTTAATATAGGAACATATGTAAATGCTGATGATATTGAGAAAGATTTAACTAATTCAACGGAGTTTCAAATATCAAAATATGGCATCAAAAAAAATACTACTTCCAAAGAGTTTTCTTCATTTATAGACAACCATACTTTATTTAAAAAAGCCAATAAAGATGGGTTTATTATCGACATAAAATTAGAAAATGGAATTATATTAAATCCAAATATTAAAACTCATTCTTATGAGGCATCTATACTTGCTGACTTCATTAGAAATGAACTTATCAATAACGGAAAAAAACTAACTTTTGAAACTGTTATGTCCCATTCTTCAAAAATTGAGACTTTGAAAAAATCAAAAGAAAATGGATATAAAAACTATCTCTACTTCATTTCTACAGAAAGCGTTGAAATTAACAAACAAAGAGTTAATGAACGAGTTAAAAATGGTGGTCATCCTGTTCCTCTAAATAAAATTGAAGATAGATATTACAAAAGTTTGGAATATTTAATGGAAGCAATCCAATATACACATAGAACATTTGTTTTTGACAATAGCGGAACTGAATCTAAATTAATTTTGGATATTTACAAAGGAGAAGAAATCACAATTCAATCTGATTTCATTCCTGTTTGGATAGATAAGTACTTACTTAAAACTGCACACAACAACGTATATAAAAAATAGCAGTTAAGTGCAAACTATATAATTTGTGTTTTTCTGCTATCTTTACTTTAATCCAAAAAGTATCACACATATAACTACTACTTTTCATATACAAGTACCAAACGGCATTATAAAATTTGATATTTTAGAAATTTCTAGGTAGGTTTTTATTGAAATTACGCTAAAATTATATCTTCTTTTTTTGTTCTGTGTGCTTAAAAAAACCTGCGTTTATAAAAGTTATAGAAACTAATTTTGTGTGCTAATTACATTTTGCTAAAAAATTGCTACCTTCACTGTTTGGTATTTAAAAAAAAATGAAACGGATTTTTATACTAACTCGTTGTAGGTAATATTACCCGACATAACGAGAAGAATATTAACCTAAAACGAAACCTTAT
>JBMYXP010000054.1:0-13834 GCA_049608525.1 Winogradskyella sp. | reverse complement strand
TTTAATCATCCAACCTTCTCCGTAAGGATCTGTGTTTACTTTTTCTGGTTCGTCTTCTAAGCTTTCGTTAAACTCAACGATTTCTCCAGATAATGGCAAAAATAAATCTGAAACAGTCTTAACTGCTTCAACGGTGCCAAAAACATCTTCAATATTTAAGGTTTCGTCTAAGGTTTCTACCTCTACGTAAACGATATCACCTAATTCGCTTTGTGCAAAGTCTGTAATGCCTACTGTTGCTACATCTCCTTCAATTTTAATCCACTCGTGGTCTTTTGTGTACTTTAATTCTGATGGTATATTCATTGTTAGTTGTTATGTGTTAGAAAACAAAAGTAATTTTTTAATCGTTTTATTTCAAAATTAATTACCAAAATTATATCGTAACGTAATTCCAGACCTTAAAGCTGTTTGTGGAAATGACGTAGAAATGGCAAAATCTGAAAATGAATAGTCAAAATAGAAAATGGCGGTTAAGTTTTTGCTAAACGCATAATCTGCTGTGTACTTAAGCCCCCAAATGGTTTGGCCAGCAGTAACTTGATTGTTTTCTAAATCTAAATATCTAATAATGGTTTTATTATCTCTCATTGTTATATCTGCTCGCATATTTAAGTCGCTCTTCACTATTTGCTTTGGGCCTGCAAGCGCTGTACGGATTCTGAGGTCTTTTATACGGTAACCCAAACCTAAGGTGTATTCTTCACCTTGTATTTCGGTCATTAAATTGTTATCAAAACTTAGGGATATTAAGCGGTCTGTTGCGATTTCGGCTAATACTTTGATTGAATTTTTCATTTCAAAGTCTAAACGAATTAATGGGCTAAATTGTTCTTCTAAATTAATATTACTAAAAAGTGTTTTGCTTTTAAAGTTACCCGCTTGGTCTAGAGCCTCTTCATTTTGTGGCGAGTTGTATGCAAAGTTAACATCTGCTGCTTTATAATCTAAATTGGTTCTAAACTGATTAATGGTATATCTAGATCGGTAACCGTGTTGAATAGAAAAACGTTTAAATCGTTTTTTAAACCATTTAACTTTCATTAAACCTGTATATTTTAGGGTCCAATTTGGTATTGGAACATCTCTAAATGCTCCTGTACGTACTTTATTTGGGTTAGAGCCTTGGTAAGCAGAGAGAAATGCTGGTAACAAAACACGCTGGCTATTTTTACCAAAACCTTCTGGGTAACCTTCTGTATCTGTTGCAAAGGTTGTTGTACCGTAGTAATCGGTTGCCAATCGGTTGGCAATGATTAGTCTATTGGCTCTAAAATCATTGAATGTAGCAGATTGGTTTTCGTTGCTCGTGCTAAATGCTGTTTTTATTAATGCAGTTGAAATATTGAAATTTCCAAAAGCGTTTGTAATTAAATCCTCGTACTCATCACTTAATCCATCACCTGTTATATCATTGGCTCTAAAGGTTTCTGAGGTGTTTTGCATGTAGGTTCTGTTTCCAATTAAATCAATTTTTAAATCGCGCATAGGCTGTACTGCAATTGCATAATCTAAAGTTGTGTTTTTTACCTCTGTGTATTGTTGGTTAAAATCTGGAAAAATCGTTAACCAACCATTTCTTGCTGCTAAATCTCTAATGTTTCGTTGGCTACCAAATGTATAACCTACTGTGGGTTTTAATGTACCTATAAAGCCTGGCGTTTGTAAATAGCCTGGCAAAAACGTTCCGTTATTTTCGGTATAACCAATTTGCACACGCTTTACCATAGTAACAAGGTCTATTAAGGTGTTATATGCTTTTTTACCAACACTTAATTTAGTGGAGCTTTTTGTATTGGTTTTATCTTTAGTCTTATTAGATGCTCGTGTTCTACTAGTGTTTCTTGTTCTACCTCTTTGATTTCCTTTTTTTACCAACCCTAAGGTTTTGTATAAAGTCGTCATACTAAGGTTTGTATTAATATTATGTGTGTTTGAATTTTGAATGGAATGCCCTAAGTTATAAGCCACACCATTAATTTCTAAACCTTCGTTTAAATCTGAGCCTTTTTGCCATTGAAACGCTCCATTATAAGTATAAGTTGTCTTTAAGAAACTTAATGCAGGTATTTTATATAATGGCAATTCGTAATTAACTTGAAGCTGTTGTGTTTGAAAATTAGGATCTCCAAAATCGAAAAACCCATCCCAAATATCTAATTCTGGGTTTTGCCTACCACCAATACGATTATCTACAAAATAGTTGCGGACAATATTGGCATTGCTTGCGGTAAAGTTTAGGCTTAACGCATCTGTAATATTATAGTTAATTGCATATTGAAAATCGAATGTATAGTTTCTTCTAAATAACTCTTCAATACCTATATTGTTACCTCCTAACGCTACCTCTCTAAATTTTTGCTTACTAAATTGCCTATTAATATCTGTATTTACAGAAAAACTTGATGGTAATAAGTTGAAATTAAAATCTTTTAAAATTTTCCAATACTTGCCTGTAAATAGTGAATCGTTCTTTTTAAATGGTTCAATTTTAACAGGTTTAAATGTGTAGTTATAGTTTACACCAGCTCTTACATTTTGATCTAACGATCTTTCTATTTCAAAATCGCGATGTTCTACTTTATTATTAGAATAGTTGAAGGTTAAGTTTTCTACGTCGTAAAAATGCTTTTTACTTTCTCCTGTTTTTTGCTTTTTAACACCAATAAAATTAATGCTTTTACGTTTTGTGTAATTTTCAGATTGATTTCTAATAGTGTTTTGTTCTTCGCTAGTTTCTGCGGCATCTAAACGCGATTGTAATGTTAAATCATTATAAAACTGATCGTATTTTGGTGTTACAATTTCTTCACCTTGCCCATAGTTGAATGGAATTTGTAATCCCCATTTTTTTGGAAACAATTGCCCTATTTGTACATTAGTTACAATATCGTATTGCTTTACATCTTCTCTGCTACGCTCGTTTGGCCCTTGTTCTATACCACCAAAACCAACAGTGCTTCGTCTGCCAGTTGCACTAACATCTGCAAAATCTGCAATATTAGAGTCCATACTTACCACAGCTGCCCAACCGCCTTCGTTATCTAAATCGGACATTCTAAGTTCATTGAACCAAACTTCCCCGCAAGCGGTAGGATTATTAATAGAATTGCCAGAATTTTTAACCCCAACCATTAATACTCTTATATTACCAAAATTAGGGTTTCCTTTAACCGCTAAACGTTGTTGTTTACCGCTAGATAAGATATCATTAAAAGGCACATTGCCATTAGTTAATGGTGTTTCGTTTAGGTCTCCGTCTAAAACATTATAATATGTTGGTTCTATGTTTGCTAAAGTCCCCGCAGAAATACCTAATGCTTTTATTTTTTGCAAAAACTCTAAAGGTATATCTATTTCATTTAGCTCTGGCCAAACACGTTCTTCTATACTACCCCCATTTACAAAATCCGTTGGCAATAATGGAATTTGAATTTCATAATAATTATCTGTAAAATCATTACCCATTCTTATAAAAGCAACCAATTCGCCAGAGTCGAGCGTTTGTCCTTCTTGTGCATCTGCATGTAAAAACATTTTCAGTTTTTTATATTGACGCATATCTATATTGATGTTTTTAAATACACCTCGAGAATCTTCTGGTTCTAAATTACAAGCTTGTAATACCAAAGCTTGCTCGTTTTGTCTTATAATATTATTGTTATTGTTTAACTCTTCGCGTCTTACACCTGGCGGACTTACATAAACATCTCCGTTTTCTTGCTCACCTATAATAGCGACATTAAACTCTGCGTTTGTACTATTATTTGAGGGGTCGTTGTCTAGGTCTAAAGTGTAACGTCTCCAATCGCTACGTACTAAATCTAAGGTTGCAAAACGCAATACGGTAGGCTGTATAAAATCTGTTAAATATAGACGTGCAAAACGTACCGAACGAATATCTGTAATACCACCAACTGAGCTCGTTGGCTCATTTATTGGCAACCTAAATTGATACCACACCACTTCTCGCTGATTGCCATTTGGTAGGGTTACAGTTCTTTGCTTAATATCGTTAATTTGTGGGTTATTGATATTAAGATTTGTAGGGTTAATGTCAACTTCATATTCAAAATAACTATCAATGGTATTCATTGTGTTATCTCGGTTAATATCTTCTACATCGGGTTGTGTTGTTGAGCCTCTATTAGTGTCTGTAAACACATCTGGTGTGTTGCCTTGTAAGCCGTTATATTGTTTATAACGTTCAAAAATAGTACCTTCTGTGTTTAAGTAATAGTTATAATTATCTTTTGCTGGGTCTTCTCCAAACTGAGTTCCAAATGCTGCAATTTCTTCAGTATCATCATATCCATCATAACCTACATCTTGGTTATCTCTTTCATCTCCAGTTGTTGCAAACGTATATATTAAAGATTGATTTTGTGGCACCACTCCGCCAAAGTCGGTGGCAGTTAATGTAGAAACGTCACCATTTTCTGGCAATCCGTTTTCGTATTGTTTTTTTCCATCTTTTAAAACATCTTCAGATATATTACCAAGATTAATATTTAATTTTCCGCCTGTACTTGTTGGGTTATCTAAAAATGGATCTTGTACCCAAAACTCAATATATTCTACGTTAGCTTGTTCAAAATCTGTAGAGGTAATTTGCCTCGTAATACCAGCCCAACTTTCGTTTGGGTTTAACGGGGTATTATTTGCAGCTGCAGGATCAAAGTTATAAGCACCACGTTCTGTTGGGTAGTATGCCAAATCTAAAGTTGGCTGTACAGCCGTTTGTCCTTGTACAATATCTACCTCTGGGAATATTTCTTCTATAAAAACACGTCGTGTGTATAAATCTGAAACATCATCATCTGTGATACCTGTAGGACGTTGGTTGCTATAAAATATAGGATCTATGGTGTACCAATTTAAAAACGCTCTATTAAAACCATTTTCTATACCATTATTATTAACAGGATCATTTTCTGAAGTGCCATTTACAGTTTTTGGTCTGCTAGATAAGTGCCAAGATTGTGCGCTTAGTAAATCTATTGCACCTTGCGTACCTTCAAAATCATCGATATATGCTGTTGCTTCACCATTAAAATTTGTGCCTTTTGGTGCGCCTGGTAATAGGTATGCAAACTCACCTCTTACCGATAAATTAGAAGGCACATCAGTATCTATATTGGGTAACTTGTTTACCATCCGTGTTAAAAACGGAACTTCGGTTGAGTAATTACCATTAAACCCAAAAATGGTATTATTTATAGGCTCAGAATCGAAGTTTGCTTTTTGTGTAATTGGTCTTTCATTAAGGTTTAATAACGTTGCACCTAATACAAAATTTTCATTAAATTGGTGTTCAATATTAATCCCAGTAAATCGTTTTGTTTGTTGTCCAAAAACGGCATTATTTTCTACTGATACATTTATTGGTGTGTTTGATGCTTTTAAGGCTTCATCTAAAATTTGCACTCTTCCCAATTGGTAGTTTACCGTATAATCTAAACCTTCAACAAGCAAACGTCCGCCAGCTGTAACTTTTACTGAACCACGAGGCACATTAAACGCACCTATTGGTATGCCGCTTCCGCCACCACTACCTTTGTAACGTCCTTTAATTTGAAATTTATTTTTCTCCGCTTCGTCTAAAGCTTGTGTTTTTGTGGATTTGTAGAGTAAATCGTAAACGTATTTTTCTTGATTTGGGTTGGTATAAGTATCTTGCTCATAATCCGTGTTGTTATTATTTGGGTTACCATCATCATCTAAAACATCGAACAAATATCGTCCAAAAGGCTCAGTTTTGGTAAAAACAATTTTTCCGTTTTGAGGTATAATGGTTAAACCTTCTACATAGTCAAAAAAACCATCTCCGTTTTCTTGCGGATCATTGTTAAAATTAAGCCGATCTAAATGAAATAGACGAATTAAAGGTGTTTCTTGTATTTGTGTATCATCTGCTGGAGACGACGTATTGTTATTATATAACGGAAATGTTGTACCATCTACTGGTCGTATATAATTTAAAGGAGACGCTTCGGTATAAAAGATATTTAGTTTAAAGTCTTCTTTATCTAATTGAAAAGCACCTGTATCGTAGATGTTTTTCATCATTAAATCCCAAATAGGCTGCTCTACAGAAGTTACAGCACTTTTTAGCATTTTTAAAACCAAACTTTGGTTATTAACAACCAAATTACCTGAAGTATCATTTACTGCTGTTGCATCAACACCGTCGTTTGCAAATTCACCAACCTGAAAAACATCGCCACCAATAGTATATTGAAATGCAACAGCTAAAACCTCATCATTTAATAACCTTTGGTTTAGAGAAATATAACCTAACTCTGTGTGTAAAAAATAATCTTGCCCTTCTTGTAGTTTTCGGGCAGCTTCAAGCTTACCGTAATCAAAACCTTCATTAACAGGCACATTTACTCCACCTTGCACATTAGTAATATCTCTTACGGCATCGGTTAACAATGAGCCCGAACCTATACTTGTAGGATCAAAATCATTATTTTTATTACTTGGTCTGGCACTTGGGTTATTTATAAAACCTGCCGGAATTGGGTTTATACCTATGTTTTCTGGTTTAGATTCTCCTAAATCTTGAAATGCCACTACATTACGTACATTTTCGGTTTGGTTGTTTCTGTTAGTTACCCATACCTCAACTCTAGTAATCTGTAAACCCTGTACGTCTGTAAATGGATACTGCATTAACGCTTTATCGTAAGTATCTCTAAAGTATTGTGCTAAAAAAAAGTGCCTGTTTTCATCATAATCTCTTGCAAAAAACTCAAATTCTTCTAAGGTGCCACCACCTTGAGCAACTACCGATTTAGATTGCGATTGCTGTTCAGAAAAAACGGCTGTTACTGTTGTTTTTCCAAATTGAAGTTGTGTTTTTACACCAAATAGACTTTGTGCTCCTGTAATTAATGAGCTATTTAGCGGCATGTTTACATTTCCTATCTCTATCTTTTTAATTATAGAATCTTCGTTACCACTCGCCGATTTTGTATCACTGTTTACAAAATCTTTTCCTTTTTCGTAAAGCCCACCTATATCTCTACCCGTTCTTTTTGAAGCTTCGTCCATTACAGCAGCAGCAGGATCGAATTCTAACTTAAATAAATTTTGAAAATCGAACGTAGATTCGGTATCATAATTTGCAGTTACCTGTAACCTTGTACCTACTTTACCTAATAAACTTAAGCTGATTCTTTGATCAAAATCGAATGTAAAATTAGATTGATTTTGTGGTGAAATATTTGGATTTTCTTGTTTTGAAAATAGAACTCCTAAATCTACCTCTACGGATCCTTGCGGAATAACATTTATGGTATTGCCACCAAAAATAGTTTCAAACAAACCTCCTTTTACATAAAACTCTGGCAACAAATTTTTGCGTGCTTCTTCTGAGCCTTCTTTTTGGCCTGCAGCAGCATCTGCCATTTTTTTATAATACGCTTTTCGTTGCTCTTGCAGCACTAACTTTTGAAACTCTGCTGATGTTAATATTATAGGATAATTAATATTGAAACTGCCAAGTTTTTGGGTATAAACATAACGGTCTAAAACGGGGTCGTACGTATATTTGGACTCAATACTATTTGGGTTTGGCATTTTTAATTTACCAAGAACAAAACCTGTTTTAGTTGAATCTTGTTCCTCTTCATTAGTTTCTTGTGCATAACCAAAACTGCTAATTAATAGCATAATTGACAATACCCAGTACAAACTGAATGTGTTACGTTGTTTGCAGTTAATTTTATTCAATGGTATTATAAGTTTTTTAGAGCTTCTTTTATAATGCGCTCTACTTGTGCATCTGGTTCGTTTTGTAAAATTTTATCTACAATTTTTTCAGATTGCTTTTTATTAAATCCTAAAACGTCTAAAGCTGATAACGCTTCATCTTTATTAGTATTGTTTGGTGTTAAAGAAAGTTCGTCTATACCATAGATTTTTAAAACTTTGTCTTTTAAATCTATAATAACACGTTGTGCGGTTTTTACTCCAATACCTTTAACACTTTGTATTATACCAACATCTCCACTAGCAATACCATCTTTTACCTGCTCTGGGGATAATGAGGACAACATAGTGCGTGCGGTATTGGCGCCAATACCACTTACCGAAATTAATAATTTAAATAATTCGCGTTCTGTTTTTGATGAAAACCCATAAAGCGTGTGCGAGTCTTCTTTAACTTGTAGGTAAGTGTATATTTTTACATGTTCTTTATCGGGTATTTGAGAAAACGTATGTAACGAAATATGAACAAAATAGCCAATTCCATTACAGTCTATAACAATATGCGTTGGGTTTTTTTCAACTAATTTGCCCGCTAAGTGTGTAATCATTTATTCCGTGGTTAAAACCTCAAATGTAATAAAATTATTTCCATTTTAATGGGTCGTGTTTTGGTAATGAAACCAACTCTTTTTACGACCGTTTTTCGCGCTCTTGAGTATCTATAACTGCAATAGCTGTCATATTAACAATTTCATCTACGCTTGCCCCTAATTGCATAATATGCACTGGTTTTTTCATACCCATCATTATTGGCCCAATAGACTCGGCTTTATTTAATTCTTTTAGCAACTTATAGGTAATGTTTGCTGCATCTAAATTAGGAAAGATTAATGTGTTTACCTTTTTACCTGCAAGTTTTGAAAACGGAAATATATCTTGAAGCATTTTAGAGTTTAACGCAAAATCTGTTTGCAACTCCCCATCTACCAACATCTCAGGGTACGCTTTATGCAAATAAGCAACGGCTTCTCCTACTTTTTCTGCACGTAGATGTTCTGAAGACCCAAAGTTTGAATACGATATCATTGCCGTAACTGGCTCTATACCAAACATTTTGGTTACTCTTGCTGTCATCCTTGCAATTCTAGCTAAATCTTTAGCGTTTGGGTTTATATTAATAGACGTATCGCTTAAAAACATTGGCCCACGTTGCGTCATCATTACATTGGTTGTTGCAACTCTAGTAACACCATTTGCCATACCAATAAGCTCTAACATAGGTTTTACAACCGATGGATAGTTACGAGAATAACCCGTTATTAAAGCATCTGCATCTCCTTCGTTTACCATCATTGCGGCAAAATAATTACGCTCGCGCATTTTCTTTTCTGCGGCATATAGCGTTACACCTTGGCGCTTACGGCTTTTCCAGTAAGCTTTTGCATACCTGTTTTTACGCTCTAATTCTTCATCAGATTTTGGGTCTATAATTGGCACATCTGCATCAAAATCTAACTCTTGCATTAAACCAATAATGGTATCTCTTCGTCCTAAAAGTATTGGGTGTGCAACACCTTCATCATAAACAATCTGTGCTGCTTTTAACACATCTAACTGATCGGCTTCTGCAAAAACCACACGTTTAGGGTTTGTTCTGGCTCTGCTTAAAAGCATACGTACTAATTTATTATCGGATCCTAAACGCTCTAATAAAGCGTTGCGATAACGGTCCCAATCTTCAATGGGTTCTTTAGCAACACCACTTTCCATCGCTGCTTTTGCAACTGCTGGTGGCACTTCTGCTATTAACCTTGGGTCGAATGGTTTTGGAATAATATAATCGCGCCCAAATGTAAGTCGGGTTTCATCATAGGCAATATTAACTTGCTCTGGCACAGGTGCTTTTGCTAATTTAGACAAGGCTTTAACTGCTGCCATTTTCATGGCTTCATTAATTTTTGTTGCCCTTACATCTAACGCACCTCTAAATATAAATGGAAAACCTAGTACATTATTTACTTGGTTAGGGTGATCGCTACGACCTGTTGCCATTATAATATCGTCTCTTGTATCTATGGCTAAATTATAATCTATTTCTGGATTTGGATTTGCCATGGCAAACACAATTGGGTTATCTGCCATAGATTTTAGCATTGCTGGTGTTACAATATCTGGTTGAGACAAACCAATAAACACATCTGCGTTTTGCATAGCTTCTGCTAAAGTATCTATTTTACGATGTGTAGCAAACTCTGCTTTCTCAGTTGTTAAATTAGCCCTATCATCTCTAATAACACCTTTACTATCTAACATTACAATATTTGCACGTTTAGCTCCAAATGCTTGGTACAAGCGTGTGCAAGAAATTGCTGCTGCACCAGCGCCACTAACTACAATTTGCGCAGTTTCAATAGTTTTTTCTGCGATTTCTAAAGCATTTAATAATGCAGCGGCAGATATAATGGCTGTACCGTGTTGGTCGTCGTGCATTACAGGAATGTCTAATTCTTCCTTTAAACGACGTTCTATTTCAAAAGCTTCAGGAGCTTTAATATCTTCTAAGTTTATACCACCAAATGTTGGTGCTATATGTTTTACGGTTGCTATAAACTCTTCAATATTTTCAGTATCTACTTCAATATCAAACACATTAATATCTGCAAAGATTTTAAACAGTAAACCTTTACCTTCCATAACAGGTTTTGAGGCTTCTGGCCCAATGTTACCTAATCCTAAAACAGCAGTTCCGTTAGATATTACAGCAACCAGATTTCCTTTTGCTGTATATTTATAAACATTATCAACATCTTTTTCTATTTCTAAACATGGCTCTGCCACACCTGGAGAATATGCTAAAGATAAATCGCGTTGCGATGCGTACTTTTTTGAGGGTACAACTTTTATCTTTCCTGGTGTTGGTTTGGCATGATAAACTAATGCTTCTCTTCGTTTGCTTTGTTTGCTCATAATCTAAATTGGATTAAGCTACAAATATAGGTAATGTCCTAGTTAAATACTTAATCTTTTAAAAACGCAATATTAAGATTTATCGCTTCAACACTTCTCTAAACTGATAAAAGAAACGCTCAATAAGCCTTAGATCTTCAGTTATGATTTCGGCTGTGCCTCGCATTTCTTGTTTAAAGTCAATTTCTTTTTTATAAGAGGTAATAAGTTTTTTTGGCAGCTCGACATCAATAAAATATAAGCCTTCAGCATCTGGAATTAAAGAGATGTTTTTTATTGTTCCATTTAATACTCCAAATTCAGTATCAGGATAATTCTCTAATTTGATGTTTACTTTTTGACCAACTTTTATTTTACCAGAGTTTTGTGCTGGTGACCTTAACTTGGCAATAAACAATGAGTTTTCACTCGGAATAATAGTAAATACTAAATCACCTTGATTAACAGTTTGGTTGGTATTCCAATAATTCAAAAATGAAACATTACCGCTTATATTAGATTTTAAAACATAAAGATTTTCCCAATCTTTAATTGCTTTTTTTAGTTGATTAAAAGATTGAATCACGTTTTTAAGTAAAACCATTTCTTCTTTTACTCGGTTAATTTCTGTGCCTTTTGAGGTTCTATGTGCATTACTTATGCCTTCTCGTATTTGAGATATTGAAGCTTCAAAGTTTTTGTAGTTACGTTCTGCTTGTGCATATTGCAACTGTTTATTTTCATAATCTTGTGCCGAGATAACACCTTTATCAAATAAGGTTTTCTGTCGGTTTAAATCTTTCTGTGTAAATTCTAATTCTGTTTTATTAATATCTCGTTGTGATTTTAAACTTTGTAAACGTCTATTAAGTTCTGAAACAGAATATTGATTAGCCAATGCTTCGTTAGAAAAAGGCTGTAATTCTTGGTTGAGTGTGTATTGTATATAACTATTTTCAAATAATGCAAATTGAGATTCTATATCGCCTAAAAATAAAACAGGTAAACTATCTATTGGAAAGCTGAATGGTTTACTATTTACAGTAATTGTATCAATAACAGTTTTTAATTTATAAACATCTTTATGGTTGGCTGTGTTTTCTAAAATCGCTAGTGGTTCATTGTTATTTACCTCTTGATTATCTTCTACTAAAATGGCATCTAGTTTTGCTGTGATTTTAGCATATTCTTTTTGTGGTGGTATTTGAGTTGTTATTAAAGCTTCTGATGGAATAATATCTGGGTATTTTATAAACCAAGACATAAATAATAGCATTAGTATTAAAGCTAAAAACAAGACATTTCCCCAGCGTACCATCCAATGTGGCACTTTGGTTAGTATTTCTTGTACTTCTTCACTGCGAAGTTCTATATAATCTAAACTATTATCTGGCATTTAGTTTCCGAGTTCTAATTGATTTTTAACTAGGTTATAATAATTTCCTTTTTGCTTTACTAAAGTTTTATGATTGCCAACTTCTACTATTTTACCTTTGTCTAATACTACGATTTGATGTGCATTTTTAACGGTGCTTAATCTATGTGCGATAACAACAACTGTTTTATTTTCAAAAAAAGTGTTTAGTTTTTCCATAATGACCTTTTCGTTATTAGCATCTAATGCCGATGTAGCTTCGTCAAAGAATAAGAAATTAGGGTTTTTATAAACGGCTCTTGCAATAAGCAAACGCTGTTTTTGTCCTGTACTAACACCAACACCTTCCATACCTATTTTTGTGTTGTAGGATAATGGTAAAGATTCTATAAACTCTTTAATATTGGCAACATCTACAGCGTGAGCTAATTTCTTTTTATCTACATAATCTTCGCCAACGGCAATATTGTTTGCAATAGTATCATTAAAGATATAGCCTTCTTGCATTACAACACCGCATTCGTTTCGCCAGGTTTTTTGTGAAACATGCTGCAAATCGTAATTACCTAGTTTAATTTGTCCGCTATTTGGGTCGTAAAACTTTAAAAGTAATTTCATTAAAGTGGTTTTCCCGCTTCCGCTTGTGCCAACAATTGCTGTTATTTTATGAGCTGGAATTTCTAAATCTAAATCTTGTAAAACAAGTTGATCTGAACCTATATATCTAAACGATACTTTAGATAATTGAATGTTTGATGTTAATGGAATATCTGTTATTTTCTCAATGCCTTGTTGTTCTTCATCTTCTTTGTTATGAATTTCAGATAAACGGTCTAAAGATATTTTAGCATCTTGTACTTCTCTGATAAAATTAATGAGTTGTGCTATTGGCGAGTTTAACTGCCCTACAATATAACTAATAGCTAACATCATACCAAGTGTAATTTCCCCATCAATAACGAGTTTTGCAGATAAAACTGCAATTAAAATATTTTTAACCTCATTGATAAAATTAGAACCTACACTTTGATATTGTTCTAATGCTAAACCTTCAATAGATACTTTAAATAAACGAGCTTGTACAAATTCCCAACCCCAACGTTTTTGTTTTTCGGCATTATGCAATTTTATTTCTTGCATACCATTGATGAGTTCAATGACCTTACTTTGTTCTTGGCTTACTTCTGAAAAACGTTTGTAATCTAAATCTCTACGTTTCTTTAAAAAAATGATAATCCACAAAAAGTATAAAAAACTACCCATTAAAAAAATACCGAATAGCATTAAATTGTAATACGCAAGCACAAGACTAAACACCACTAAATTTACCATTGAAAATAGTACATTTAAAGATGATGTTGTTAATATCTGCTCTATACGTTTATGGTCATTAATACGTTGTAAAATATCGCCTGTCATGCGAGTGTCGAAAAATGCTATTGGTAAATTCATTAATTTAATAAAGAAGTCTGAAACTAATGATATATTTATCCGTGTACTGAGATGTAACAATATCCAACTTCTAATAACTTCAATAGCTGTTCTTCCAATAAATAATGCCAATTGTGCAAAAAGTATTAAGTATATAAAATGTATGTCTTGGTTTTTAATACCAACATCTACTATACTTTGAGTTAAAAAAGGAAAGATTAGTTGTAGTAAACTTGCCGCAATTAAACCTATTATTAATTGCCATAAAAACCGTTTATATTTAAAAAGATATTTTGATAAAAACTTAAAGCCAAAATCTGGTTTGTCTTTATCAAAATTTGAATCGTAAAACTTTGCAGTTGG
>JBMYXP010000053.1:0-14020 GCA_049608525.1 Winogradskyella sp. | reverse complement strand
GTTTTATAAACATTGATTAAGATAAAGTCTTTTTTTTCAATAAACCAAATCAAATTTACAGACGTATATTAATTTCATGGTATTGTAATAAGACCGTATATTTTGTTAATTTTGCCACACAATTAATTGAGTTATGAGTATTGTTAAATTTTTTACCAGTAAAGTGTTTTTTAAGCAGTTAGCATTGGCTAGTGTTGCACTAGTAATTGTATGTTTTTTAATATTAAAATGGCTTAGTATTACCACTAATCATAACGAGTTTGTTGTTGTGCCCGACCTAAAAGGCAAATCGTTAGCAACCGTAGAGATAGAGTTAAACGACAACGATTTAAAAATGGAAATTCAAGATTCTGCCAATTTCAACCCAAAGTATCCAAAATACGCAGTTATTGAGCAAAACCCAGTTGCAGGAGCAAAAGTTAAAGAAAACCGTAAAATTTATTTAATACTAAATCCATCAGATTATCGTAAAGTTGCCGTACCAAATGTTTTAAACCGCACCTTTAGGCAAGCAAAACCAACCATAGAAGCTTTAGAGTTTGAGGTTGGTAAGATTACATACAAAGATGCCATAGGCGAAGGAGTAATGTCTATGTCTTACAAAAACAAGCCTTTAAAACCAGGAACGTTGTTACCGTTAACCTCTAAGATTGACTTAGTTATAGGAAACGGAAAATTATAAACTTAAATAATGCCAACAATACCCCAAATATCTGAGAATGAAAATGAACTTTACGAGCATTACGCTTTTAAGGTTGTAAACGGGCAGCAACCACTTAGAATCGATAAATATTTAATGAATTTTATTGAAAATGCCACCCGAAACAAAATTCAGGCAGCAGCAAAAGACGGCAGTATTTTTGTAAATAATACACCTGTAAAATCTAATTACAAAGTAAAACCCAACGATTATATTACCGTAAAATTTCAGCATCCACCACACCAAAACTTGTTGGTAGCAGAAGATATAGCCATAGATATTGTTTACGAAGACGACGATTTATTAGTCGTTAATAAACCCGCAGGTATGGTAGTACATCCAGGCCACGGCAACTACTCTGGCACGTTAATAAATGCACTTATTTTTCATTTCGAAAACCTACCAAACAACTCAAGCAACAGACCAGGTTTGGTACATCGTATAGATAAAGATACAAGCGGATTGTTGGTTGTAGCAAAGACCGAAGCCGCAATGGCACACCTCTCTAATCAGTTTGCAAAAAAAACAAGCGAGCGTCAATATATAGCTTTAGTTTGGGGCAATATAGACCAAGACGAAGGCACAATAGAAGGCAATATTGGTCGCCACCCCAAAAATAGATTACAAAACGTAGTTTTTGAAGGAGACGAAGCCGAAAACGGCAAACCTGCCATAACACATTACAAAGTTATAGAGCGTCTAGGCTACGTTACTTTAGTAAGCTGTAAACTCGAAACAGGACGAACACACCAAATCCGTGTCCACATGAAACACATTGGCCACACCTTATTTAATGACGAACGTTACGGAGGCGAACGCATCTTAAAAGGCACCACCTTTACCAAGTACAAGCAATTTGTAGATAACTGTTTTAAAGTCTTACCAAGGCAAGCCTTACACGCAAAAACCTTAGGCTTTGTTCACCCAACAACAGGTAAGTTTATGAGTTTTCAGTCCCAAATCCCTGCAGACATGCAGCAATGTATAGACAAATGGAAACACTACGCAAAACACACCGAGTAAATTGCTATTAAACCAAAAACCGCTTAGCCTTATTAAAAGCAACAAATCTAAATTTATATTTAGGGCGTTTTATTTTTAAATTTAAAAGGCCTTTCTAAGCCTTTTAAATTTAAAAATAACCAGGCTGTCCACTATATCTTTTTTTTCGTGCCTCAAAAAAAGGATGCCGTTTCCATCCTTAACGCACTTACCAACACGCAGTACACTTACCAGAGCGATAATTTGCAACACAATAACACAACAGTAATAAAAACAATAACAATTCTTTTAACTAATCGTTTAAAATCTTTAAAATACACCCTATTTTTGAATATTATCTTTTCACAGTAACACTAATAATAGACACATGAAACTTGTATTATCACCAGCCAAGTCTTTAGATTTTGAAAGCGTATTACCCACAAAAAAAACAACACAATGTATTTTTTTGGAAGAAGCAGACCGAATTAATAAGCTTTTAAAAACCAAATCTGCCAAAAGTTTATCTAAGCTTATGCACATTTCAGATAACTTAGGCCAATTAAACCATGAGCGTAACCAAAATTGGGAGTTGCCCTTTACACCAAATAATGCACGGCAGGCAATCTATGCCTTTAATGGCGATGTCTATAAAGGTTTAGATGCCTATTCAATAGATACACAAAAATTAGACAAAGTAGAAGATACAGTCCGTATTATATCTGGCTTATATGGTATTCTTAAACCATTAGATTTAGTGCAGCCCTATCGCTTAGAAATGGGAACAAAAATGCCAATAGGAAAACACAAAAACCTATACGCATTTTGGAAGCAAAAAATAACACAAGCTCTAAATGATGAATTAGAAGATAACGAACTCTTTTTAAATTTAGCAAGCAATGAATACTTTAAAGCCATAGACACCAAAACTTTAAAAGTACCCGTTGTTAATGTGGCTTTTAAAGAGTTTAAAAACGGAAACTATAAAATTGTTGCCATTTTTGCCAAATTAGCACGCGGTGTAATGGCACGTTATATTATAAATACAAACGCAAAAACCATTAGCGATATTAAAGCCTTTAATCTCAATGGCTATGGTTTTAGCGAAGAGTTGTCAACAGAAAATGAATTGGTATTTACTAGATAGATAGTGTGTATATGCCTATTAGTATTCAAATTATACATACAATATTTTAAAACTGTTTTGGTATAAAAAGAGTTAATAAAAACGATTAGTCTTGTTGATTATATTTTTCAGAATAGCGTTTCCATAGTTTTGTTTGGTGTGTTTCTAAGCTAAGATTTCTACCATCAATAAACGCATGTGTAATTATATTAGTTCGCATATCTAAAGCATCGCCTTTACTAATAAAAAGTGTTGCGCTTTTACCAATTTCTAGTGTGCCATACGTTGCATCGATACCCATTATTTTTGCAGGGTTTTGTGTAATTAGTTGTAATGCTTCAGCTTTTGTTAAGCCATGTGCTACTGTTGTACCTGCGTAGAAGGGAAGGTTGCGTGTATTCATACGTTCCATTTGCCCGCTAGGTTCTAAGGCAACTAAAATACCAGCGTCAACTAATTTTTTAGCCAGTTTGTAAGATGTATCGTAATCATCATCTTCTAATTCTGGTCTAGAGTGTACACGTCTTAAAAATACAGAGATATTATTTTGTTTTAAAAAGTGAGTTATATTTCCTGCTTGGTAGGCACCCACAATAGTAATTTTAGAAACACCTTGAGATTTTGCAAAGTTTACGGCATCAATAATACTTTTTTCATCATTAGCATTAATGTATAAATGTTTAGAGCCATTAAATAAACCGGTCATAGCTTCAAATGGCAAATGAAGATCGCTAGTGTTTCCTTTCGTATAACTTTTAGACTCATTAAAGTAATCGGTTAACGCTTTAACTTGTTTTTCGTAATTTTTGTTTGGTTTTAATCCAGGGTCTTCACCTAGCCACCAACGGCCACGACTAAAATTATTTGGCCAATTTATATGAACACCATTATCCATTTTAATTGCTGCATCTTCCCAATTCCAAGCGTCATATTGCACCACAGATGATGTGCCAGATATGCGTCCGCCTCGTGGTACAACTTGCCCTAATAAAACACCATTTGGTCGCATAGATTCTATAATTTTAGATTCTGTATTATAGGCAATAATACTTCTAATATGTGGATTAAAAGTTCCCATTTCTACAAGGTCGTTAGACGCTTTTACGGCATCTACTTCTACCAAACCTAAAGTACCGTTTGCCACTATAAAACCTGGGTAAACATGTTTGCCTTTGGCATCAATAATAGTCATTGCTTGCCGTGTTAGTGGAGTAGTAGCTTCTGGACCTATAGAAGTGATATTGCCATTACTAACAACAATAATGCTGTTTTTTATAACAGTTCCGTTACCTATATGAGCAGTTGCACCAACAATTGCAAAATCCTTTAGTTGTTTTGGTGCTGGTGTTTGTTGTGCAAAACAAATGGTTATACACATTAAAAAACTAAGATATAATATGCTTTTTTTCATGGTTTGGTGCCGTAAAAACGGTTGGTATTTAATTAATTTTTTGGTTTCAATACCTGTAATATTTTATTGATTTACAGGGTAATTAGTATTTATGGACTAACGCATTAATCCATTGAGTCGCAATGCAGCAGTACCTTTTCTTTTTTCTTAACAGGCTGTGTTTTTAAACCTTTATTTTTGTCTTGAAGCATTAAGTTTATCAATTCACTTTTCTCTTTTTTAATTGCTTTACGCATTTGTAAATCGCGCGCTAAATCAAAGTATGTTACACCTTCAATAATTGTTTTTTCGGCTTTAGCATATATAGACAAAGGGTGATTTGTCCATAATACCAAATCTGCATCTTTACCCACTTTAAGGCTACCAACTCTGCGGTCTAAGTGTAATAATTTTGCAGGATTTAATGTAATAAATTTCCAAGCATCTTCTTCACTTACTCCGCCATATTTTACTGATTTTGCAGCTTCTTGGTTTAAACGACGCGACATTTCTGCATCATCACTATTAATTGCAACTGTAACACCAGCGTTATGCATAATTGCTGCATTATAAGGTATAGCATCATTAACTTCGTATTTATAAGCCCACCAATCACTAAAAGTTGAACCACCAACTCCGTGTGCTTTCATTTTGTCTGCGACTTTATAGCCTTCGAGAATATGGGTAAATGTATTGATGTTAAAGTTAAATTTATCAGCAACTTTCATTAACATATTAATTTCACTTTGTACATACGAGTGGCACGAAATAAATCGTTCTTTATTCAAAATTTCTGCTAAAACCTCTAGTTCAGCGTCTTTTCTGTAAGGTTTTCCACTTTTCTTAAGATCGTCATAAGATTTTGCACGACTAAAATAATCCATAAACACTTGCTCAACTCCCATACGCGATTGAGGAAAACGCGCATTAGTTCTGCTTCGCGATTGCTTTACATTTTCTCCTAAAGCAAATTTGATAAATTTTGGTGAGTTGTTGTAAATTAAATTATTAGCAGTTTCGCCCCATTTTAATTTAATAATTGCAGAACGGCCGCCTATTGGGTTTGCAGAGCCGTGTAGTATTTGAATAGAAGTAACTCCACCAGCTAAATTACGATAAATATCAATATCCTCATCGTCAAGGACATCTTCTATGGTAACTTCTGCAGAAGAGTTTTGTCCGCCTTCATTAACAGAAGCTGTAGCAATATGCGAATGTTCATCAATAATGCCAGCTGTTATATGCTTACCAGTTGCATCAATAACTTTAGCACTTTTATCGGTTAGTTTTTTGCCTATTTTTAAAATCTTTCCGTTTTTTATTAATACATCAGTATGCTTTAGAATGCCCTCTTTTTCGTTTGTCCATACGGTTGCATTTTTGAATAATAAAGTTTCAGGTTTTGGTTGTTCTGTAAATCCATAGGCTAAATTAGGATAGGTTACAGGACTCATATAAGTAGTTTTTGAGGCTACAGTCTCTTTTTTTGCGTCTTTATTTTTGTTGATCGTTTTTTTTGTTTTAGTAGCTAAGAATGAAAGGCTAGTGCCGTTTGGCAGGGTTGCTTTACCGCTAAGGTTATCCTTATTTGTTGTGTTTGCTACTAACCTAATAAACTCTTTTTTTGTGCTATCTGCGGTTTTAAAAGTTAGGTTAACCCAGTTGTTTTTATAATTTATTTTTGCGCCTAAATTTTTGTTATGGCTTGTAAGTTTAGCTTTTGGTTTGCTTTTACTTCCAGAAATTGAAAGCTTATAATCGTTGCCAGCTAATTTAAATGTATAATCACCATCAATATCTTTTGTAGTACTGTTGGCAATTCTGTGTGGTTTACCTTGTACCCAGTTTTCATAAAGTTTTGTTTTCTTTTCAAAAATATCGCCATCAGTAATTAAAAAATTGGCATAACTTCCTGTTTTTAATGTCCCCAAAACGTTAGATTTACCCAATAAATTTGCAGGAATTGTAGTTAATGCTGCTAAAGCTTGTTGTTTAGAAAGTCCGCTCTCAATCGCTTTAATTAAATTTGAAGAAAACGCTTTTTTCGCTTTTAACCCGTATGTGGTAAGAGCAAAATTAATTGTATTCTCGGCTAACAACCTTGGGTTATGTGGCTCTTGATTCCAAGCACGCATATCACTCAATGCCAATGTAGAGGCTAAATAAGTGCCCTCAACATCATAAGCTTTTTGAAAATTAATAGGAAGTATTACGGTAGCGTTGGTGGCTTTAACTTCTTTAATACGTTCGTATTCATCTCCACCGCCAACAATGGCATATTGAATATTAAAGGCGTCACCAACTTTATCGGCACGCAATAAATTTGCTCTGCTTCCTGCTTCAAAGATTTGCAACTTACTTTTATTACCATTTAAGGCTTCTAATGATAAATCTTTTGTATCGATATTACCATCTGCATACCATTTAGCATCATTATACATTTGGCGCAGTAATGCCATGCTGCCCATAATTGAAGATGGATACGATTGGCGAGAGGTTACACTTTTACGAAACGATAGGTGCTGACTAACGGCACCGTCAATAATACGCACCCCATTATCTGCATCATTATTTAAAGCAATTAACGCACCAGTACCACGAACTATACCATCTGGAATATGTGTGTTAACCACACCAAAACCAAGTTTGTGCATTTCGGTAGCTGCTTTTGCATCGTATTTAAAACTTGCCATTACATCTTGTTCTGGCATAATATGGTCGTTCCAATAAAAACCACTTCTACTAGCTCCATATTGTGGGCCATTGCCACTACGCTTTGGTTTTGTAATCCCAAAAGTGGTATAAATATCTATAAATGAAGGGTAAATAGTTTTGCCAGTAAGGTTAATTACAGTTGTGTTTTTTGGAATATTTACAGACTTACCAACACCAACTACTTTACCTTTTTTAATTAAAAGCGTAGCGTTATTAATAATTTTGGTGGGAGACACATAGATTGTTGCATTTGTAAATGCAGTGTAGTTAGAGTTTTTTGCTTGTACACCAGTATTGCTAGGAAAATAATCTTGTGCTACTACAGAAAAACTGCACATTATTATAACCAATCTTAAATATAGTTTAATCATAAAAGTTATTTAATTAAATTAACGTTATAAAGGTAATGATTTATAATTAAATAAAATAAGTGTTTTCTGTTACAAATCTCTACCTTCAAAATAATTAACTAAAAGCGCTACAACATAACTGTAGCTTTTTATGCCATTGTGTTGGTTGTTAGCTTTTAGAAAACTATCAAAGGTTTTTTCAAAATAAGGCTCCATGGCATTTTGGTAACCCATCCAAAAATTATGTACATCGTCATAGTTTTTTATAATACCGACATTAATTGTAGAAAGTAGGCATTCAAAATTTTCGGGATCTTTATAATACATTTGTATCAAACAATGCCGTAGCATAAAGGTATAGCCCGAGTATTTAAAATATAAATCTTTATTGGCAATAGCGGCAAGACTACCAATAAAATTGGCTTCGTTTTCTGCGGCATAACCCAATTGATGCGCTGCTTCGTGGCATGCCGTTGTTGGAAATTTATAAACGGGTACTAAACCACTTACCTGCGCTTCATTTGTAAACGGATTTATGTACCCCGAAAACCCTGCATAGACAATTGGTGTGCTAAATACAGATTTTTTTAAGCTTGTTGGTTGGTAGTTGAGGTGCGGATAGGTTTGTGTTAGTGCGTCGTAACCATTTTTAATGTGATCAAAAATTCTAGATGTTGTATATGGTAATTCAATTTTTAAGGTGTCGTTGTTGTTGCTTAATTCTTGTTGTAGGGTATTCGACTTCTTAATTAATCGTTTGGTAAATAAAATTAAAGCTTCGGTTGTATAGTCAGGTTCAATTTGTAAGGTTTTATGTAAAGGCAAACGGTAATAATTTAAACCCCATAATAGATGAAATGCGAAAAACGCAATGGATAAAGTAGCACCAATATCTAACAGCCAATTTTTAGTGTCGGTAACAATTCGTTTTCGGTTTATAATTAGCCATCTAATTATGTAAATAACAGCCAATGCATAAAAAATATCTCCAACAGAAAACGGCAACCAACCAAAAGTATAACGCATTAATTTAGATACATATACATACAAACCATTGCTGTAAAATTGCTCTACAAATTCGGGGTAATTCTTTAATATTGAAATTAAAAATACCTGAATTACCAAAAAAATAACCAAGCCTAGTTTTTTGTTGTTGCGCATGTTTCAAAAATAAGGAAAAGTTGAAAAGGAAAGGTTTGTAGAGTTTCAAATTTTATAAAGTTCAAAAAAAAAGATTTGAGAGATTGTAATTTACTTTTTTGGCTTTTTTTAGAACAACCCAAAACCAAAAAAAACTTAACCGATGTAGTTGAGATGTTTTACTTCGTTCTTATACCAATTGTAATTTAACATGCGCTATAAATAATTTGAATGCTATTGTGTTCAAATTAAATTTTGAACCAAATAGAAACGAATTATAGGGCTTATTTTAAGTTGTAATTGGTATTATTAACAAAAACTATGTAGTGATTTTTGTATTTTTGCACTCTAAATACAATAGATATGAGTACAGAAATAAGAGCCTTAGAGCCAAAACAACTTTGGAATAAATTTGCAGATTTAAATGCAGTACCACGACCTTCAAAAAAAGAAGAACGTGTTATAAAATTTATGAAAGATTTTGGCGAAAATTTAGGTTTACAAACCATTGAAGATGAAGTAGGTAATGTTATCATTAAAAAACCTGCTACCAAAGGTATGGAAGACAGAAAAGCCATTGTAATGCAATCGCATTTAGATATGGTACATCAAAAAAATAATGACACTGTTTTTAATTTTGAAGCTCAAGGTATAGAAATGTATGTAGATGGCGATTGGGTAAAAGCAAAAGGCACAACTCTAGGCGCAGATAATGGTTTGGGTGTTGCAACGATTATGGCAATTTTAGAGAGTAATACTATTGCGCACCCAGCATTAGAAGCTCTATTTACCATCGACGAAGAAACTGGCATGACAGGCGCAATGGGATTAAAAGGTGGCTTGCTTAATGGCGAAATTCTTTTAAATTTAGATACCGAAGAAGACGACGAAATTGGTGTAGGTTGTGCTGGCGGAATAGATGTTACCGCAACACGAAATTATGATGAAGAAGACACACCAGAGTTTAAAATAGCCTATACAATTACTGTTAAAGGCTTACAAGGCGGACACTCGGGTATGCAAATACACGAAGGTTTAGGTAATGCCAATAAGATAATGAACCGTTTATTATTTGATGGTTTTGAAAATTTTGGTTTACGAATTTCTGAAATCGATGGTGGAAGTTTGCGTAATGCCATACCGAGAGAGAGTAATGCCATAGTTGTTATTGATGCCATACATGAAGACGCATTTCAGTTAGAGTTAAAATTACTCGCAGATACCATTAAAACCGAATTTAAAACCATGGAACCCGATTTAGAAATTTTAATTTCTAAGACTCAAACACCAGCAAAAATAATGGACTTAGGTGTGCAAGAAGGTTTAACAAGAGCTTTGTATGCTGCATGCAATGGTGTGTATAGAATGAGTCCAGATATTAAAGATTTGGTAGAAACCTCTAATAATATTGCTAGAGTTATTGTAAAAGAAGGAAAAATTAAAGTAGGTTGTTTAACACGCAGTTCTGTAGAAAGCTCTAAAATAGATTTAGCAAATACCCTACGTGCTACGTTTGAGTTAACAGGTTGTGAGGTTGAATTTTCTGGAGATTATCCAGGTTGGGCACCTAATATGGACTCTGCTATACTAAAAGTTTTAGTGCCTATTTACGAGCGTTTAAATAACGGAGAAAAACCACATGTTGCAGCTTGCCATGCGGGTTTAGAGTGCGGAATTTTAGGAACAAATTATCCTAAAATGGACATGATTAGTTTTGGGCCAAATATTAAAGGTGCACACTCGCCAGATGAGCGTGCGCAGATTTCTTCAGCTCAAAAATATTGGGAATTTGTATTAGAAATTTTGAAAAACATTCCGAAAGCATAAACAAATGCGTTTAAGTAATACAGCCAAAATAGTTTTAAAATGTTGTAAAATCTATTTGAATTATTTTTTGTTAAAATGAAATAGAAACTATAAGCATAGCAATTGTAACGTTTCTATTTTATATTGAACTATAAGTGAAAAAGAAACCTAGTTATAGGCGACATATTAATGCTATTTTGGTACAATTTATCAAATCCTAAAAAAAGCCGCTTTTCAGCGGCTTTTTTTTAGGATTTGATTTGAGATGTAATGGGTATTACTCTGCTATACTTGTTAACTGTACATCAAAAATTAGATTAGCATTACCAGGAATAACAGGTGGTCTTCCATTTGCACCATAGCCAAGATAATGAGGAATAAATACCCTTGCCTTATCTCCAATTTTCATGTTTAACATCGCTTCTCTAAATCCAGCTACTAAACTTGCTGTTTTATTATATGGCATTGTAAATGGAGCATAGCCATTGCGCTTATCTTGTTGCTCGTCGTACATTCCGTTTTTTTCTGCGACAGCTTTCCAAGTTGTCCAAAACAATTTTCCATTTTCTAAATAACCTGCACAATCTATTTTAACACGTTGTGCAGCAGTTGGTGTTACACCATTACTCTCGTGTGTAAAAATCATAGCCATTCCGGTTGGTGATTCTATACGGCGACCTGTTAATTGTTCATTCTTTTTTAAGAAATCTATTTGTGCCTGTTTTGCTAATGCTTCTGCTTTTTTACGTTTTGCTTCTTTAGCAGCTGCGGCACGTTCTTTTATTTTTGGTAATTCGTCTTCAAATACTTTTGGTGCATCAAAGTTATTAGCTTCTGTACCTTTTCGTATGATATTTAATTTTGTAATGACAACATCTTCTACGGGTTTGTGATTTCTAACTTTTGGGTCTATAACTTTTACATTAGAGATAGAATCTTGTATGTCAATACCTTTTACCAATTCGCCAAAAACTGCATGCCTGTTATCTAAGCTTGGCCACGGCACTTCCATTATAAAAAATTGACTGCCATTAGAGTTTGGGCCAGAATTTGCCATTGATAAAATACCGGGTTTGTCGTGTTTTAAATCAGAATTAAATTCGTCTTCAAACTTAAAACCAGCACTTCCCATACCTGTTGCATCTGGGTCTCCACCTTGAATCATAAATTTGTCCATAACTCGGTGAAACGTTATGCCATCATAAAAGGGTTTGCCTTTGTATTTTTCGGCAGCTAAAGGGTGTTTTCCTTCTGCTAAAGCTACAAAGTTGGCAACAGTAACGGGTACTTTTTTATGAAATAATTTTGCAACCATTGTGCCTTTAGTGGTAACAAATTCTGCGTATATGCCATCTTCTAAATCTGGATATTGTGCTTTGCAAGAGCTTACAAGTAAAAGCAATACAGCTACTAAGGGTGTAAATTTGTTTTTAATCATTTTTTAATTATTATTTTTAAGTATTGAGTTTAAAGTTACATTACATATTATAGGAATATTGGTTCCTATTTTATTATCGTCTCCATAATAACCAAAGGCTTTTTGAGAAGGGAATATAAAGGTTACATGCTCTGTGGGTTTCATGAGTTTTAAACCCTCGCGCAAACCTGTAAATAATTCTTCTTTATCCATTACATAAGTTCTATTTTGTGTGGAATAGATTTCTGTGCCTTCTAGGTTAGAAATAGAGTAATCAAAATTTATAGCATCACCAAAAGTTATGGTTGTAGTATCATTTTCAACTTTAAAATTATAATAATACCAAAATCCACTTTCTGATGTTAAATAGTTTTTATTAGGGTTGTTTTTTATAATGGCTTCAATTTGTTGTTTTTCAAGCGCGTTCAATTTTTTGTTTCGCTGAGCAGATTCTTTTAAAAATGTACCAGATTGCACAGATTCTGGTAGTCGTGCTTCTGGTGGCTTACAGCCAAAACATAATAATAGTACAGAAATAATTAATATATGTTTCATTTTAAAAAGTCTCTATTTTGTTGGTCTCAAATTTAGTTAAAACGATATACTTTAGTGCATCTTGCTTTAGTTTCTAAAAATTTTTGACGTGGATTTCACGGATTTTAAATAATTTATAGTGTGTTGTATTCGTCATTTCACGAAGCAAAATTTTAGTCTGAAAGCCTAATCTTTGGGTTTACTGCTTATAGCGGTTTATTATTATAACAGATGTAACAATGCTCAGTAATTTTTGTTTATAACTAAATGTGCTGAGCTATTTGGTTTTTAGTAATATTAATTTTGAAACTTTTAAAATTAAAATTAACCTAAATTGTTTGTTTTGATGTTTTACCAGTTATCAATAATAGTACCCCAGATGAAACTGCAATAGCACAAATAAAATCACCTAAATCGTTATTGATTGTAAATTGAATAACTGCTCCAATTATTAACAATAGGGCTCCGATTATTCTTATTTTGTTCATTTTTTTATATTTTTTCACTTTACCTAAAGTAAATCGTCTTTGTATGTTGGTAATATACTAATAAATCTATCAACTGTTGTTTTTAGATTGTCATCGCTTTTTCCGCCAGCAGCATTGGTGTGTCCGCCACCGTTAAAATGTGCTCTAGAAAATGCGTTTACAGAAAAATTCCCTTTACTTCTAAGTGATATTTTTATAATTGCATCTTGTTTATTTTCAATAAAAATTGCAGCAAAAATAATACCTTTTAGTGATAACGCATAGTTTACTAAGCCTTCGGTATCTCCTTTTTTAAAATTAAATTGGTCTAACTCTGCCTGTGTTAACGTAATATATGCGGTGTTTAGTGCTGTAATTACTTTTAAGTTTTGCATAGCTCTGCCTAGTAATTGTAAGCGGCTGTAACTATTGGTATCGTATATATTATTATGAATTTGGGTATTATCTGCACCTTTATTAATTAAGGCACTTATAACTTGGTGGGTTCTGCTTGTTGTAGAGCGAAACCTAAAAGAGCCAGTATCTGTCATAATACCAACGTATAGGCAGGTTGCTATTGCAGCATCAATTTTGTTGGTATCTCCAAGCATTTCTATGAAGTTATAAACCATTTCGCAGGTCGAGGACATGCTAACATCTGAGTATGTATATGTTGCATAATCATCGGGTTGCTGATGATGATCTATCATTATTTTGGTTGCGTTTGTGGCTTGTAACACTTCAGCCATTTGGTGGCCCGTTCTATGAAAGGCATTAAAATCTAACGTAAAAATTAAATCTGCTTTATTAATAAGTGTTTGGCTTTGGGGTGTTTGGGTTTCAAACTTTAAAACGGTATCTGTTCCGGGTAACCATTTTAAAAAATCTGGATAATCGTTGGGTGCAATAACGACCACGTTGTGCTTGTAATGTTTTAAATAATGATATAAGCCTAGAGTAGAGCCCATAGCATCGCCATCGGGGTTTCTATGCGGAACAATAACAATATGTTTTGGTGTGCTTAGGAGTGCTTTTATTTTTGGTAGTTGTGCTGTAATCATAGGTAGCGAAGATACAATTTTTTAGGCGGTTTTGTGTGTGATTATAAACGAGGTTTAAACTTTTTTAATTCTATATCCAAAAATGTTCTTTTTACTGATTTATGCCCTTTTTTACTTCCGTTGCAAAGTGATGTAATATTAAAAATTTATAAGCTGAATAAAAAAAGGACTAGTTTTTGTTATAATTCAAAAAAATTAGATGCTTCCAATTAAAGAAATGTATTATTTTTGCACCTCATTAAAAAAATATACATGGCAACTAACAGAACATTTACAATGTTAAAGCCAGATGCTGTTGAAAAAGGACACATTGGCGCAATATTAGAAAAAATT